>NZ_JAUBVR010000076.1:0-30318 GCF_036705955.1 Microcoleus sp. A6-C6
GACTGGAACGGCTGACCGAAAACAGAAATAGAACAATGCGGGATGCGGTTAATAAAGCTGCTCGTAAGGTCATCAATCATTGTGTATCGTCCAAGATTAGTACAGTCATATTTGGATGGAACAAAAATCAGAAAAATTCGATCAACCTAGGTACAAAGACGAATCAAAAATTTGTTCAAATTCCCACGGGTAGGTTAAAAGATCGAATTGCTCAACTGTGCGAACAGTATGGAATCAAATTTGTAGAAACTGAAGAATCCTATACATCAAAAACTTCGTTTATTGATGGTGACGAACTGCCTAAATTCGGTGCAAAACCCGAAGGGTGGAAAGCTTCTGGAACAAGAATTAAACGTGGATTATATCGGACGGCGAAGGGGTGGCTAATTAATGCAGATTGCAATGGCTGTGCAAACATTGGTCGCAAAGTAGCAACAATACTTGGACTCGATCTAAGTGGAGTTGGTAGGGGTGATTTGTCAGCACCTGTAAGACTTAAATTATGGTCTTATGAATCCCCGTCCCTTTAGGGCTGGGGAGTTGTCAAAATTACTTATTCCTTCGGTCAACTGCCAACTGCCAACTATCAACTGTCAACTGCCAACTGCCAACTGCCAACTGCCAACTGTCAACTGTCAACTATTAACTGTCAACTGTCATCAAGAGTTTTAAGAGCCATTTCGAGTTCAGCCGTCAACAATTTTGCTTCTTTTTTGCCACTACCACCATTAACATAATCTGCCACCAAAATCGGAGCGCCGATCGCAATTTTTACCTGAGAACCCCATCGAGGAATACGCGGGCGGTAACGAATACTCATCGGTACAATCTTCACCCCCAAACCCGGTTTGCTCAACTCTGCTTGCATGGCTAACCGAGCCAATCCAGCCTTAGGAGGGTGAACTTCGCCATCCTGAAAAATGCCACCTTCGGGAAAAATGACTAACATTTCCTTGTCGAGGAGCAACTCCACACCGTAACGAAGACTGCTAACTGCTGGATGCTTGATATCGACAGCAAAGCCTCCCAAATGTCTGATGAACCAACCTTGCATTCCTTTGACTTCATCAGCAGTTACCATAAACCGCAAATCGCGTCCAGTCACCTTCTGTCCCGTTGAATAGGGCATCATCAGCGCATCCCACCGGGAGCGATGCGTCGGGGCTAAGATGACAGGCCCATCTTTCGGCAAGTGTTCCTGTCCGGTTATCTCAATCTTGCCAAAATAAAACGGTAGGACAATATAGTGACCTAGCGGATAGAACAAGGAGGTTAACCAAGGAGAAACGCGAGAGGTATTAGATGCTACCTTGGCAGGCATTGGCTTCACTAGATATGATTTACTGGACTCAATGGCGATCGCGGCAGTATGGCGCATGGCAATTACCCTGCTTTATCGATATATAGAGTCTAAAGATATGTTGCTTGGCAAATCTTTAGTCTTTCGATGGGGACACTTTTGCTATTGGCATTTTGCCGATCGCCCGATCGTCCCCAACACAGATAATCTGTAACTGATAAAACCTTAGCTAACCAGACAGCAGAAAAGCAGATTCGTCAACCACCTGGAAAGATCGGGCAATTACTCATCTATTATTTCAGCTAATTAGCCAAGTTCGATTAAACATTCAGTCTTAGATGCACTTCGACCCAATAAACCGGGTTTTTGACCGCATCTGCGGGCTGCAACGAGGTATTTTCGTCCATCAAACCCGGTTTTTGACCACCAGGGCGATCGCAAACCAACATTGTCGAAAAGTATCAGTCCAAACTTTTACCTGTCAAATTTTCCGGCGGGCTTCAAACCAAGACAGCAACTGCGATCGACAAACAGACTCCATAATACCGCCTAGCACCTCCAATCGGTGACACGAAGGCGCGCTATCTGGAATATTAGCCACCGTCCGAATTGTGCCAGTTTTCGGGTCATCTGCACCATATACCAGCAAACCGATCCGAGCTTGGACAATCGCACCAGCGCACATCGGGCAAGGCTCCAGCGTTACGTACAGCGTGCATTGGTTGAGATGCCAGTCTTGCAAAACCTTGCCCGCCGCCCGCAGCGCCAAGACTTCAGCATGAGCAGTCGGATCGCAGTCTCGCTCTCGCCGATTTTGCGCTTCGGCAATCAATTTGCCAGCACCGTCAACAATGGCAGCACCTACGGGCACTTCACCCGCATCACCCGCTGCTTGTGCCAGTTCCACAGCCCTAGTCATCCAGCGTTGGTGAATAGCATAATTAGAATCACTAATAGACAACGGCTCTGTTGGCAAATTCACGGTATACCTAAGTAACTGAAAACATTTAATATAGTCTTACTTATCCACTTGCTGTGGAGAGAATTAAGTGCGATCGCTAAGAAAACAAATTTTTTAGGGAATTTATGGCATACTTGCCTAGCTAAAAACACTTAAGATCGATAAATAAAGTTACACCACAATCCCATCGAGAGTAATTTTGAATTATGGACACCACCCTGATTAGCACTGAAGTTGTTGAGCTGTTGTCCCGGATTAGCCGCCAAAAGCTCCGCGAACAAGATATCACTCCTTTGGTAGTGTTTGTGACTGCTCTGATTGCCATCCTGCGGGGAGTGATGATTATTGACAGGACGATCGCAGTTGAAGAAGAAGAACGGCTGCAAAAGACGCTAAAAGCCTTTGCTGCTGGCGATCCCCATCGGATAGAACTAATTCAGCGCCTTGTCAAAGGAGTCTCCAAACAGCAGGTTTACTTCAACCCTACGGAACTGCTAACCCTGACAGCTTTCTTTTCAGAATCAGAAAAACTGTTGCTGATCGGTTCCGGCTACGAAATGTCAGCGGTAGACGGACACATCGACCTGCGGGAGCAAATGTACCTACAGTCGATCGCAAACCGGCTCGGCCTCGACCCCAGACACATAGCAGTCGTAGACACTTTGTTTACCAAAGAAGGAGAACTCGACTCAGAAGCTTTTGTCGAAGTTCAAGCTTTACTCGCACCAAGCGAATTCTCCTCCCGCGATCCAGTATTTGCCAAAGCAGCAAAGCACCTGCTGAGTCTTTTGCAGCGTCAGTAATCCACCGCATTTAAATTGTTTCGCTGTAAAAGAGTGAGACACGAGGAAAAAAATTTGACGCTTTTTCAATTAATTCGCGGACGCACGAGTGGTCAGAAACCGGGTTTTTTCAGGAAAATACAGAGGTTACAGCCCGCCAGAACGGTAAAAACCCGGTTTATTTTGCCGGAAATGCGTCCGAATCCGTCTAAAATCTAAAAGCGAATTATCGCTGTCTGAATAGCTCCAACTCGGTCTCAAATTTAAACTTGATTGATATGCAAATTGAATGGCAAACCGCCAAAACCTACGAAGATATTCTCTATCACAAAAGCGGTGGCACCGCCAAAATTACCATCAATCGACCTCACAAACGGAACGCTTTCCGCCCCAAAACCGTGCAGGAATTGTGCGATGCCTTTACTGATGCCCGCGAAGACACAAAAATCGGCGTTGTCCTCTTTACCGGTGCGGGGCCTCATACTGACGGCAAATACGCTTTTTGTGCTGGCGGCGACCAAAGTGTGCGAGGTTCTGCGGGATATGTAGACGAAGGTGGTATACCCCGGTTGAACGTGCTCGACTTGCAGAAGTTGATTCGATCGATGCCCAAAGTTGTGATTGCTTTAGTTGCAGGATATGCGATCGGTGGCGGTCACGTTTTACACTTAATTTGCGACTTAACGATCGCAGCAGACAATGCCATTTTCGGACAAACCGGCCCAAAAGTAGGCAGTTTCGACGGTGGATTCGGAGCCAGCTATCTCGCCAGAGTAGTCGGCCAGAAAAAAGCCAGAGAAATTTGGTTTTTGTGTCGCCAGTACAGCGCACAGCAAGCTCTAGAAATGGGTTTAGTCAACTGCGTAGTGCCCGTGGAACAACTCGAACAAGAAGGGATGCAGTGGGCTGGTGAAATTCTGGAAAAAAGTCCGATCGCAATTCGCTGTTTGAAATCCGCTTTTAATGCCGACTGCGACGGTCAAGCCGGCCTGCAAGAACTGGCTGGAAATGCCACTTTGCTGTACTATATGACCCAGGAAGGCGCCGAAGGCAAACAAGCCTTTTTGGAGAAACGGGAACCGGATTTTAGTGAATATCCTTGGTTGCCGTAGCTCGATCGAGAAATGAGTTTTTGGGATTCCCTAATTCAAGTTACAGATGCTATTGATTGCTGTGAGTTGAATGAGCGGAATTTGCCCGATCGACTAAAATCGTCAGTAGAGTAGAGTTTTCCTGCTGCGGACGAACTATACCGAAACTGCTACTGTAGATTTTTAGGTTAACGCCCGGCCTGTCAACTGGCAGGCATTACGCTCAGAAACAGTGACGGCGGTCTCATGCAGAGTAACAATCGGTTCTTGCCACAGTCCAATTTCTGTGATGTTTTCCCAAGATGGCCCAAAAGGCGAAACCGCTAAAGAACAAGATTTCCACTGGCTTTGCACCGGCACGCTCAGCAGAGTACAAACACCCCCGCGTCTCCCTTCAGGAGTGTAGTGGCGGCAGTGACGGCAAGCTGAAGTTAATGGGGTTTTCATAAAAGTTCTTGGGTAAATCAGTTTCACCTCTAATTGTCGTGTGTGGAGCTAGCAGGTTTTAGAGCATCCTAGCCTTTAGGCAGTCTGGGTTGTAGCGATCCCCAAAGCATAATCAAATTTTATAATTTATTTATAATTTCGTTATATGTAGACACAATTCGCTCAGTCCTTACTCATTTTGTAGGTAAAAATACAGTAAAAAGTTGATAAAGTTGTCAGGGATCAATAAAAACGACAAATATCGAACGACGATGAGATGTTATGAATAAAATGTTGCTACAGATGCAAAAATCTGGTTAGAGTCTGGATAAGCAGCTTCCGGGACAAAGCAACAATTAAGTTTTAAAATAAAAATGAAAAGATCGCAAATGGCGATCGACAGCAGGCTCAAGAGCAGCAGTTGCCTTGACGCCAAAAACAGCTAATTCTCAAATAGGCAAGTTTTAAAGCTTATTATTGATCTCTACATAGGACTTACGCACTTACCCAAATGTTCAAATATACAACAGCAAAAAAAGTATACTAAAATACATTCTCCCAGATTGTTTGAGAAATTTTGAGAAAAAGCTTTAGTTGATGCTGCTTTCTGCATCGCGCAAATCAAGCAGTCTTGTTATGCACACCAAAGAAAATTTGTACAGTGCGTAAGTCCTATCTACAATCAAAAGATTAAAATCAATTCACAGGCGGTAGGAATTTTGCTAATGAGTAAGCGTTCTTCGGTGGAATCCCCAAATCATCAATCCTCATCAACCCCAATCAAGCCTGCTTTGCAAGCAGTCCTGGGGTGTATGGATGTAAACCTAGAAGCAGAACTGACAACGTACAGAAGGCACAGGCGGCGCGCCGAACAGTGGGTGTCGCCATCAGTTCGCAGCGGCAAGCAAACAGGCACAACCGAGCAACAGCAGGCCCAAAACCTGCCGCCGCAGGCTGCGGAGGAAACCCAGCAGCCGCTGTCCCTGCCCCTATCTCTTGCCGGCATCCAGGGCGATGCCCCGCTAGCTACTACTAGGGGAGGCACAAAATTATCTAGCAGTGGCTTGGCACCGAACAACTATCTCGAATCCAGCGAAAAATTGATCGAAAGTTTGGATGAACAAAAAGCCGAGCCCGCAGAAGAACGGAGTTTAGCCGCCAGTCTGTTAACACCCTTGGGACTGAGTTCGATGCTGCTGTTTCTGCTGTCCTGCACAGCTTTGGGTTACGCAGTTATGCACCCGTCAAGTCTGGCTAAAATGGCAGGCCTGAATCGTTTGCTCGATCGCACAACCCCCTCTGGCAACGAAAGTCCGCCAGCTACAACCATAGATAGCAGCAGCAAGGAACTGCCGAAAGATAATCTGGCAGCCAAAGAATTTGTCGATCTACGTTTGGACACTCTGAGCAACGTCAACCCGACAGCCAGCCCGATTGCTTCCCCATCGCCAAAAGCATCAATCCCGCCCAATCCAGCAGCACCTCCAGCCCCCATCGGCGCTGTCCCGATTCCTACAGAAGACGGCAACCCGGCCAGAGGTAGGGAACAAGGACTCAACAATCTGAGTAGCGCTTTGCTTCCCAGTCCCAGCCCCAGCGCCGCCCAGCCTGTCCCTACTCTGCCGACACTGCCTCCAACACCCTCCCCAGCCCAGCCTGCCACCGCATCCCCGGCGACAGCAGCCCCGGCAGCAGCAGCCCCGGCCGCAACAGCCCCGCTAGGAAATCCGACACGGGCTGCCGACGGTTTCTATTACGTTGTCACCGATTACACCAATGAAAAATCGCTGCAACAAGCCAAAACCGCAGTTCCTGATGCCTACGTGCGGAACTTCTCAAAGGGTGTCAAAATTCAAATGGGGGCTTTGAACGATGCTGCCTCAGCAGAACGTTTGGCAAAGGAACTCCAAGCAAAAGGGGTGAAGCCGCAATACTATCAACCATAAACTAGGTAAAGGGTGAAAAAAATTCACTAAATTGTTAGACAAAGCTAGACAATGATCAATGTTTTGTCTAACACAAAATTGGTTTTTAAATTGTCAATTTCCAGTCCTAAATCTAAAATTTAAGAAAATAGGGAGATAGGTAAAATGGGATTATTCGATCGCCTGTGGCGAGTGATTCGAGCCAATATTAACAGTTTGATCGGGGCGGCCGAAGATCCAGAAAAAATTCTGGAACAAGCTGTAATGGATATGCAGGAAGATTTAATCCAGCTCAGACAGGCTGTAGCAGGGGCAATTGCCGCTCAAAAACGCACCGAACGCCAGTGTTCGCAAGCTGAGTCCACAGCCACAGAATGGTATCAGCGGGCGCAGCTAGCTTTGCAAAAAGGTGAGGACAATTTGGCGCGGGAAGCTCTGACGCGCAAGAAATCTTATCAAGAAACGGCAACGGCGATGAAAGCTAGTCTCGGACAGCAGAATGCTGTTGTGACTCAGCTTAAAGACAATATGCGATCGCTCGAAAGTAAAATTTCTGAGGCAAAATCTAAAAAAGATATGTATATTGCCAGGGCTCGATCGGCAAAAGCCTCGGAAAGGCTGCAAGAAATGATGGGAAATCTCAGTACCGGCAGCGCTTTGAGCGCTTTTGAAAAAATGGAAGAGAAAGTCATGCAGCTAGAAGCTCGCTCCGAAGCCATCGCCGAACTCGGAACCAGTGATTTAGAAAAGCAGTTTCTCTCTCTCGAAGGTGCTGGCGATGTCGATGCCGAGTTGCAGGCGATGAAAGCACAAATGCTTCCGGGCAATAATACACCCAAATTGCCGTCGGGCGAGCCGCCCGCATCCTGAACCTGAACCAGCAGCACAATAGTTGGGAAGGCAAAAAATTTTTAACAGCGGAGCTAGAGATACTTCACAAGCGTGTTGGGGAATTCCCGGATCGAAGTTAAACTCAATAGATAGGTGCATCCATCAGCTTGCCTGCACCACTGACTCGATCGCTTTAAACTGTATTTATATGTTTGCAAAATTGCCAAAGGCTCGATCGCACTAAAAATCTGACCAACTGAGTCTCACCATCGCGGGCTAACGCTATCAAGCCTGCTTTCCGCCTACTTCGTACACCTCACCAGGAAAAATAGCATTATGGGATTATTTGACCGCATTAGCCGAGTCGTCAGAGCCAATCTTAACGATATGGTCAACAAAGCTGAAGACCCGGAAAAGATTTTAGAACAGTCCGTTACGGATATGCAGGAAGACTTGGTGCAGTTGCGTCAAGCCGTTGCCAGCGCGATCGCCGCTCAAAAGCGCACCCAGACTCAGTACAATCAAGCTGAATCCCAGTCTAACCAGTGGCAACAGCGCGCTCAACTCGCCCTGCAAAAAGGAGACGAGACTTTGGCCCGCGAAGCTCTGGTACGCAAAAAGTCTCACGCTGAAACGGCTGCTACTCTGAAATCCAGTCTAGAACAGCAATCGGGTCAGGTGGAAAGCCTCAAGCGCAACTTGATTGGTTTGGAGAGCAAGATTTCCGAAGCTAAGACGAAGAAGGATATGCTCAAGGCGAGAATTTCCGCTGCGAAGGCTCAGGAACAGCTCAACAACACCATTGGCTCCCTAAATACTGGCAGTTCAATGGCAGCTTTCGATCGCATGGAAGAAAAAGTTTTGCAGATAGAAGCTCGCGCGGGAGCTTCAGCAGAACTGGCGGCTGGCGGCAGCGATTTAGAAGCAGCTTTCCGCTCGCTCGAAGCCGGTGGCGATGTTGACGACGAGTTAGCTCAGATGAAAGCTCAACTGACTGGAGGTTCTGTGTCTCAAGGTCAATTGCCGGCGGCGGGTAAAACTGCGGCTGCTCCTAGTACCTCGGAGGCGAGTCCGGTGATTGATGCTGAGTTGGAAGAATTGCGATCGCAGCTCAATAAAATGTAGTAATTTCTATCAAAATTCACCTATTTCTCAGATGATAGCTTTGATAGAATGCTCCGCCTACCTATAGCGCTAGCTTGGGGAAGTCGGAGCTTTTTTCAGCCAAAATCTAGCCATACATAAATTTTGCATTCTGTCAAGTATCTTTATATTGAATTAAGTATTTAATTCTTTAAAAAAGTGATAAAGTGACTTTATTGTTTGCCATTACGCGGGCTTGGCTACTCGTAGCAGTATAAATAACGGTAGTGCTTTTATGTAAAGGATGCAGGATAAGAGCTCTGTGCCAGTCTTTTGAGGAGTCTCATGATGAGATTCCCTACCGAGTGTCTATCGCCAATGCGCCAAGATTTATACGGATCATTGGGAAGCCTATGCTGCGGTTGTACGCCCGTAAACGGCATAAGTCGGTCGATAAGGAAAGTGGATTAACCAGTTACATTGAAAGATTGAATAATACGCTCAGACAGCGAATTTCGCGATTAGTCAGGAAAACGTTATCGTTTTCTAAGAAGTTGGATAATCACAAGGGTGCTATTTGGAACTTCATTCATGACTACAATCACCAAATCAGATTAGCAATGCTGAAGGCTCAACCGCCTCAATTTTCTCCATTCTTTACATAAAAGCACTACCGTATTGCCCAGTAAACCTCATCGTAGATAAAAATAGTGGTTGAGCTATATCGATCGCTTCAATTGCACCATTCGACGAATATCTAGGTTGGTGAGAAAGAGCTGATCCTTCTCTAAGAAATTGGAAAATCATATTGCTGATTTTTGGCGTTTGGTGCATCATTATAATGCTAGTTTACAACTCTAGATGCTTACTTTTCTTTGAATTTGGTTTTGTTTTATCATCTTGATCCTTTCCTTCAGAGCACTACCCCAGAATTTGAATGGAATCCAGAAAAATGCCTCTGGGTTAGGAAAATTATCTAGCTGTAGGTGATAATTATTTCAGGTCTAATTATTTAGGAGGTGCGATCGTGGTCATTGCTTCAACCAACCCGCCAAACCTTGCTTCAGATGCAACAAAGACTCGCTTCACTCCAGATGAATACCGGGCGATCGAGGAAACGGCCGAAGAACGTCACGAATACTGTAACGGAGAGATTATTGCTATGTCAGGAGGTTCAGAAGTCCACAGCGCGATCGCCTGTAACTTGTTAATTTACTTGGGATTTTTGTTAAGAGACACCGATTTTCGCTTGTATAACAGCGATTTGCGGGTTTGGATTCCTGAATATCACTGCGGAACCTACCCTGATTTGATGATCGTCAATGGCGAACCGGAGCTCAATGGCGATCGCACGGATGAAATTCTCAATCCTTTGCTGATTGTCGAGGTTCTTTCGCCGTCTACTGAAGCCTATGATCGAGGTGAAAAGTTCCGAAAATATCGCTCTCTGGCTAGTTTTTGTGAATATCTGCTGGTTAGTCAAACTGAACCATATATTGAGCAATATTATAATTGCGATCGCCCAAATAGCGATCGCTGGCAATGGCAAGTGTACGATCGGGTGGAAAGGGCGATCGTCCTACACAGCTTAAATATAGAACTGCCGATGGCTGAAGTCTACCGCCGGATTAGTCTTTAAGGGCGATTTATCTAGCTTTCTCATCTCTTAGAGGTTAACAGCAGAGGTTTTATGAAGAAGGATAAAGAGAACGAAATGGAAGACGAATTACTTGCTGAGTATGACTTTGCTCAGATGAAAGCAGGTGTTAGAGGCAAGTATGTTGAACGATATCGTGCAGGGACAAACTTAGTGCTTTTAGACCCCGATATTGCCCAAGCTTTTCCGAATGATGCAGCAGTAAATGAGGCATTGAGGATGTTAATCGAGATTGCACAGCGTCAGTAGTCCAATACTGCGGTGCAGCAGACGGAATAAAAATTATCGGTGAACTTTCGCCATTTTTCGACACTCTGTTTAACTAGAAATATAAGTTTAGGAGAAAGCTATGGCTACTCTAGTTCAAAACCCCACGGAAAACCTAACTGAAAATCAAGTTGAAACCCCACCGGAACAAAAAATTTTGACTGATGCCGAATTCATGGCACTCAACCGAGATGGACACCGCTATGAACTTGTAAATGGAGAACTAATTGATATGGGAAACTCTGGTGCAAAACACGGTTATGTTGCCGTTATTTTGAGTGCTGCCTTGTTTAACTGCGTATCAACGCGAAAATTAGGCGCGATTTTCGATTCCAGCACTGCTTTCAAGATGAAATCAGGAAACAAGCGATCGCCCGATGTTTCTTTCATGGCAAAAGAACGCCTGCAAGGGCTAGATGATCTCCCCGATGGCTTCCTAGAAGGTGCGCCGGATCTGGCTGTAGAAATCCTCTCTCCTAGCAATACAGTGGAAGAAATTCACAATAAACTTGTAGAATATTTTGAGAATGGAGCGCGTTTGGTTTGGGTGATTCATCCTAAAGAACAGTATGTTTTGGTGTATCGATCGGCTCAGTCACCCGATCGCCTGCTCAAGTCTACGGACTCCCTCGATGGCGAAGATATCGTCCCTAACTTTACTCTGGCGGTTGCCGAGTTATTTCAAAAGCTTGATTTTTCATAAAAGGGCGATCGAACTCTCCACACACAAAAACCGGGCAACTTTAAAGCTACCCGGCTATCCAAACTTGAGACTTCAAACAAATCTAAAATCTCAACCTAAAATTATTAAACAGCTACAGTCTTCTTAGTAGAAGAGCTCAATTCGCCCTTAGCATACTTAGCTGCAAAATCGTCCAAAGACACTTGCTTGATCTTTGTACCGTTACCGGCGCAACCGAAAGAGTTATAGCGATCGCTACAAACCTTCTGCATATACTTGATCGACGGCTTCAGGAAGTGGCGCGGATCGAATTCCTCGGGCTTAGCAAACAAAGCTTCGCGCACCGCAGCGGTAATCGCCAAACGGTTGTCAGTATCAATGTTGATCTTACGCACGCCGCACTTGATACCCTTTTGGATTTCTTCCACAGGTACGCCGTAGGTTTCGCGGATTTTGCCACCGTTGCTGTTGATGATTTCCAGCAATTCTTGGGGCACAGAAGATGAACCGTGCATTACCAAGTGAGTATTCGGCAAGCGGCGGTGAATTTCTTCGATGCGGCTGATTGCCAAAATTTCGCCAGTTGGCTTGCGGGTGAATTTGTAAGCGCCGTGGGAAGTGCCGATCGCCACTGCGAGAGCATCAACACCGGTTTGCTCAACGAAATTAACAGCTTCTTCAGGATCTGTCAGCAATTGATCGTGAGACAAAGCACCTTCAAAGCCGTGGCCGTCTTCTGCTTCGCCCATTCCTGTTTCCAGAGAACCCAAGCAACCCAGTTCGCCTTCAACGCTAACGCCGATCGAATGAGCAACCTTCACAACTTCGCGAGTAACTTCAACGTTGTACTCGTAGCTGGCGGGAGTCTTAGCATCTGCTTCCAAAGAACCGTCCATCATCACGCTGGTGAAACCTTGGCGCATGGCAGAATAGCAAGTGCCGGGGGCATTGCCGTGGTCTTGGTGCATACAAATGGGAATGTGAGGATAGGTTTCAACTGCTGCCAAAATCAAGTGGCGCAGGAAATTTTCTCCAGCGTAGGAGCGAGCGCCGCGAGAAGCTTGCAAAATCACGGGGCTGTTGGTTTCGTCAGCAGCGCGCATGATCGCTTGGATTTGCTCCATGTTGTTGACGTTGTAAGCCGGTAGGCCGTAACCATTTTCAGCCGCGTGGTCGAGCAGCAGTCGCATAGGTACAAGCGCCATAGATATTCCTCCTAATTATTTGTGGTTTCTGGGCAGTGGATTTTGGACAATTTCAATTCTTACGATAATCTTAAGACAATTTGTTGCCGATCGCGCATTATGTTTCCAGATTTACTTAAAAGTTCAAAAAACAAAATTTTGAGCTCTGAGCATTCAACTCAGAACTCAAAACTATTGTTTTTTTTATGGGTCGCCCGGGATTTGAACCCGAGACCAATCGGTTAAAAGCCGAATGCTCTACCGCTGAGCTAGCGACCCGCGAAAACACTGTTACCGCACACAAGTTCTAATAGTAGCACCCGTCTATTTAAATAGCAAGTCTTTTTCAAAAAAAAGTTGCCGTCATGCGAACCAGCATCTGGCAAGTCGCTCCCGGCTGCAAATAAATCAAGTGTTCGCCAGTATTGATGGCATTTCCAGGAGCCGTCCAAGGTTCCACACAGTAAAAATCCTTGCCCTTCACTGTCCAGAAAACCAACTTCCCATAGCTGGAGTTGTAACTGACGGTGAGCCGCAAGCCCCGCGCCGCGTCAGTGACAGTAGCAGCAAGACCGGTCAGTTCGTCAAAGGAAACATCAATTTCATCCAGAGTCGGGTCAAAAACCCCTGTGAAATAGCCCTTTTCGTGGGTATTCTGATCTCTGTACTGCATCCCTGGAATCTCAAAGCGCAGATTTGTCTTGTCGGGAGCTAAAAAGTAAGGATGCAAGCCGCTAGCAAAGGGCATGGGCTCGTCACCAAGATTGGTGTATTCCTGCACAATTTCCAAAGAATTGCCTTTAATTTGATAAGTAAAAGCTAATTGGAAATCAAAGGGATAAACAGTCTGGGTCTTCTCGCTGCTGTTGAGCACCAGAGTAAGAGCCGCGCAACCCTGCGTAAATTGTTCCGTCACCTTCCAAGGTAAGTCGCGAGCAAAGCCGTGCTGTGTGAGATGAAGCTCGACTCCCTTGTGGGTGTAAGTGTTATCGGGGAGATTGCCGCAGATGGGAAACAAGATGGGAATCCCGCCGCGTACAGTTAGATCGGGATTGGCGAACCGTTCCGCGTCCAAGTAGAACATTTCTTTGCCTTCAACCAGCCAGCTAGTGGCAATACCACCCCGTTCCGGCACAACTTCTAGGGTAGAGTTAGCGGTTTCGTCGGAGAGGATATAGGTTTTGTACTGCTTTTGCTTTAGCGCGATCGCAAACACATTTGTCATTGGTAGTAGGTCGTCGATCATTGGTTGTTGGTAAATCGGTCGTTAATAATTGGTCGCTAGTAGTTGATTTTCGCCCATTACCACCCCTTTGCTCCGCGTGTATCCTCCCTCGGACTCCCACGGGCTAACCCACGTTCGCAGCTATAGGAGGCAGGGCGATCCGCGGCTTCGAGCGATCGCTGCTTTTTCCCGGAATGATCCTGTTTGTCGGCTGCTGTTTGAGTGCGACTTTGAAAGATAGATCCGGAGTCGGGGGAAGATAGCTTTGGGGACTGAGTACCCCTCCCGAAGTGGAAGATGGGGGCGAAATAAATGGTTCTTTGATGAATGGTTCTTTGCTAAACGGAGCTGGTTCCCGGCTGGGATTTTCCGGTTTATTGCGGTAGATGCGCGGCGGCAAATTTTGACTCGGAGGCGGGCTTGACTCAATTGCAGGCCCAGTCCCGTTTTGGAAAAATGAGGAGTTGTCCGGCTGTTTGGGGGCCGCAGGTACAGCGGGCAAAATCAGAGTAGGTTTCGGTTGTCCTGGGGCTGGCAGATTGGTTTCTCCAGTCAGGGGAAGTGGGGAATTAAGCGCGGGCTGTGTATCGCTTTTTGCTACTCCTGGTAAGGTCGAATTTGGAGTTTTTGGTGTCAATCCTGGGTTGATTGGGGCATCGAGAACTACAGAAGAGCGCATCGGTCGATCGAAAATACTAGAAATTTGCTCGACGTGTTTGAGAATGCGATCGCCCGCTGCTCCATTCACCACCTTCGGCTGAAACTTTTTCACCTCCACAGGCAAAAATTCTACTTTCATATTCCTGTCTTTGAGCGATACTTTGAGGACTGCGGTATCGTAATCGCTGCGAGCATTCCCCCCGAATATAAAATTACCTAATGAGTAAACAATCGGGCGGCCCTTGTAAACTTCGGCACCTTGCAGGACATGAGGGTGGTGTCCCACTACCAAATCTGCACCTTGGTCGATCGTGAACCGAGCCAAATCTATCTGCCAGTCCCCCGGATAATCTGCCAATTCGACTCCCCAGTGGTAATTAACCACAATCCAGTCTACCTGACCCCTGAGAGCTCGAATATCCTCCGCCACGCGATTGTTCCGACGGGCGTTAATACCCGCTTTTCCTTGGTCGGCGGAGTTAAAGTCGGAATCGTAATAACCTAGGTACGCAATCCGCTGACCCTTAACCTCAATAATATCTGGACGCCTCGCTTCTTTAAGATCTCTACCGGCTCCCAGATGCCCTATACCAGCATTATTTAGAGTATTTAGAGTCTCCACCAGCCCCGGTTCCTCGTAATCCATAGCGTGGCTATTTGCCAGATTGACAATATCCACTCCTCCTGCTGTTAATACTTTCACCGATTCTGGATCGGCTTTAAAATTTAATTGTTTTTTGCCAGAGCCCAAGGTAGAGCTAGTCAGGGGGTTTTCTAGATTAACCATCGATACATCTGCTTGCCGGTACTCGTCCATATTGGCGAAAGCCCAATCATAATCGTTACCAGCAGATGCTGCGATCGCATCCGATAGATTCACATTTCCTCCGAACATCAGCGTGACGGTGGGGTCGTAGGGATTAGCAACCTGCTTTTGTTGGACTACAGGTACTAATTCTAAGGCCGCTTGCACCGCATCGGGACGTTTGGGAGGTGGGCCCGACATTACCGCAGCTTGCTGGTAAGCAGAGACTGGGGATATTAGCCGCAGGGCTACAGCCTCGTGGTAGCTCACCCAACACCCTAAAATAAATGATGCCAGTGCCGATCCCACTAGCAGCAGAGAACGATATGTTTTAAATTTAACCCAATCGACGACCAATAGGGAACGGTCACGTCGCTGTCGGCGGTTTGCGGGAGTCACAATTCGGACTGACTGTTTCCAGAGAATCTCTGGTTCCCCAGCCAAGCGCGCGTGAATTCGCACCCCTTCTACTGCTGGCGAGTTTAGTCTCCAGAGTTGGTGACAAATAAATTTAACTAAGCCTTCGCGGAGAGTGCTCCCCAGTAATGTATGGTCGGACACAAATTCACGCTGGAATTCTACCAAAATTTGCACACATCCAGCCTGAGCCTGTTCGACGCGGGCATAAATCCCTTCGGGTCTCAGCAAGCTGTCAATCCAATAATTCAGGGCTTGAAAGTTGCCCGATCGCGCTAGCTCCAAGATAGACGGCTGCGACCAATTTTCTGCATATACCATCAATTAGCCTCCTTAACAGGTTCGAGCGATGACTTCAATTTGTTTTGAACGGAACTACAATTCTTTTAGCTTAACCGCCACTTCGCTGCCCGTTTTGAAGCTAGTTGTTGGTCGCCACCATTTTCTACACTTAGGTGATGCCTGCTGTCAATGATTTTTATCACATTTTGGTATCTAGATTTTTGATTTTTGATTTTTGATTTGAGTCAAGAGGCTGTGGGCTAGCGCTCAAACTAAGGTCAAAACTTGAGAGTTTCCTAGCGGCTTGAGTCAGCAGACTACCAACGGAAGGTTTAAATGAAATTGAGATTTTCTGATTTTAGCGGTAATTGGCGACGATCGCGATCGGCAAAACAGATGCTGCTAGGACGAGATCCCTAGAAGGTGTGTCAACAACACGCTAAGTAGCATTCGGTTTGCTGCTTGGCGAGTCGGTTCGATTTATCGTTGATGATTTGGGAAATTTGCTTTCTCTAACTTCTAGGGAATAATCTTGGACAGCTTGGGTAATTGTTGCTCGCAAATTGACGTAAGATTTGGCAAAAGGCGGTTGTTTTTCGGAAAGTCCCAACAAATCGGAAGTAACCAAAACTTGTCCGTCGCAGTGCGGCCCGGCGCCGATACCAATGGTGGGAATAGTTAATTTTTGGGTAATTTGAGCAGCTAAGTCTGGGGGAATGTGTTCTAGGACGATCGCAAAAGCGCCGGCTTCTTGAAGTGCGATCGACTCTGCTAGGATGCGATCGGCAGATTCCGCTGTTTTGCCCTGTTTTTTGTAGCCAAGTTGGTGTACCGACTGGGGAGTTAAACCAACGTGTCCCATCACCGGAATCCCAGCGGATGTTAACTGCGAAACCGTAGCCGCCATTGCTGGATATCCGCCCTCCAATTTTACAGCTTGAGCGCCAGTTTCTTTCAAAACTCTTCCCGCCGAGTGCATGGCTTGCTGGGGACTTTCTTGGTAAGTCAAAAACGGCAAATCGACAACAACTAATGCTTGCTTGACTGCGCGACGCACTGCTTTAGCGTGGTGCAGCATTTCATCGAGGGTTAGGGGGAGTGTTGTCTCGTAGCCCAAGACTGTCATGGCGAGGGAATCGCCGACGAGGATGATGTCAGTGCCTGCTTGGTCGATGAGTTGGGCGATCGCATAATCATAACCCGTCAGCGCCACAATTCGACGCCCTTGTTGTTTCCACTGAATCAGTTGATGAGTAGTTACTGCCATTTTATTACAAAAATATAGCCTTTTTAGATAGATGAGGTATAGCCTTTTTCAGAAAGATCAGGTACGCTTCCGGCATTGGGCATTGGGCATTGGGCATTGGGCATTGGGCATTCGGCATTCGGCATTGGGCTATCCTCACTTTTTTGAGAACCGCTATATGTCTGGCAATTGCTAATGACTAATGGAGAGGAAAAGTTTTTAACCACAAGTTTTAAGCTTGTTTCTGATGACCAAAAACAATTGGTTTAAAGCGTCTCCCTGAGCGGGAAAAATTAAAATCAGACGATTAATTGCTTCAATCCTCTTCCTTCTTTTGTCAACTGTCAACTGTCAACTGTTAACTGTTAACTGAATGAACTGATTTTTCGCTCGAACTGCTATATGAATTGTCGATCGCCATTTTTTGCCTAGTCTCGCTCGATCGCCTCGCAGCATCCGCCACCTTCAAAGCGTACAAACTACTGGTATTTTCGACGTACAAAGGCGTACCGTTTAATAAACAGTCTAACACCATATCCATATCCTTAGCAAACAAACCGCGCCGCGTTCCTACTGGGATATTCTGCCGATTTTCTCCCTGAATTAATTGACCGGATTCGGGAGTGAAAATCATGGTTCCGGCTTCTCCGTAGATGGTAAAAATGTTTTCTGAATGCCAAAAAGTCTCTCCTTTGCCATAAACAGCTTCAGCGACAGCGCCATTGACAAAGCGCAACTGTGCATTACACAAACAAGCTTTGTAGAAATCCGGCTTAGTGTCCCAAAATTGAGTTTGACAGTTAACGGTTGTGACTTCGCCGAACAAATCAGTGAATCGGTGCAGTCGAGAAATTGCCCCAATTAAGGGAAACCCAAATAGGGAATGCTGAAAAGTCCAGCGCTGCGGCGCGTTACGCTGAGGAGCGATAGTAACGTAGCGGGCATAAAAAACTTTACCGATTAATGGTAAGGATTCTTTGATTGAGGAGTGCAAACCGCCTAACAGTTCGATGTGTTCGATGTGGAGGAGTTTTTGTTTTTGGGCGGCAAGTTCGATCGCCCTTTCGGCCTCAGATACATCTAAAGATAGAGGATATTCGACTACAACGTGCTTGTCATTTTCCAGCGCCGCCAGGGTAATCGCCCCGTGATCGCGGTTTACCGTGCAGACAATTACCAAATCTAAGTCGTCTCTTTCCACCAGCTTGCGCCAAGAAACCTCAGCTTCCGCGCCGAATGCTTGACAAAATGCTGCGGTTTTCTGCGGGTTGTTGCCCGCGACTGCGACTAAGTTCGATCGCACGTCAGCTACCAGCATCTCGGCCCTCAACTTAGCTGCAAAACCAGTACCCACAATCCCCACGCGAATTGGAGAATTTACTGCAAAACCAATGCCAGTATTAATTTGAGTCATAGGATTTTAGGTTTTAGATAGTTACAGAGTGGCGGTAATGGGGTTTAGGATGCCATCGCCCAAATTTTATGCTGCGGGGACAAATTTAAGCAAGTTGGGCTGAAAGTTGATCGATACAACGCATACCAATAACCCTAGTTTTTGGGCTGTACGGCTCAAAACAGGATTTTCCGCGAAACCCGGTTATTTTGCGTAAGTCTTGCGCGAACAGTATTACACCGCTGAGTCCAAGATAGGTATAAGTAATCAAGATGAAATCAGAAAAAGTTATAACTAATCCCATTCATTTTTTTGTAAATAAGTGTTGCAAGCTGACTTCTTTCCCCTACTATCATAGAGGGAACAAACCTAAGAGCTAACCTCAAAGCTGATAGAGCATTGAAGTTTGCATTAGGAAAACTTATCAATATTGTTGAATTTTTGAGAGGATTTAGTGCATGGCAACTTACAAAGTTACCCTCATCAGCGAAGCCGAGGGAATCAACCAGACCATTGAGGTTGATGACGATACTTACATTCTTGATGCTGCCGAAGAAGCAGGACTCGACCTACCTTACTCTTGCCGCGCTGGAGCTTGCTCCACCTGCGCCGGCAAAATCACCAAGGGCGAAGTTGACCAATCTGACCAATCTTTCTTAGATGACGACCAAATCGAAGCCGGATTTGTTCTGACCTGCGTCGCTTATCCTAAGTCTGATTGTACGATCGAAACTCACCAAGAAGAAGCCCTCTACTAAGGAAGGATTCTCGTCAGTCGAGCTAATTAACCCGGTTTCTTAATGTAATTAAGCTGAAATAGCTCAATTACATTAAAAAACTGGGTTTTTGCGTTGAAAGACTGCGATAGAGAGAAAGACGGCGGTTAGAAACCGCGTCTATACAAAAAATCTCCGCAGCAGCAGACGGCGGTTAGAAACCGCATCTACGCAAACGATGTCCGCCTCCGCGGACTCAAGAAAGAAGATAACGTAATTTTTATCGGCCACTCTTCAACCCTCGCACCATCCGGGTTTTGTTTGTATAGACGCGGTTTCAACCGCCGAATCTTATGGCGAATCTGATGCTATTCGCGCCAAAATGTAATGGAATCGTTGAGGGGCACAACTTGAGCGCCGGGAAAATAAAAGCCGAGAATTCGATCGCCATTCCAGCCCAAATTAGCTAAATTATAAGAACCGGTTTGACTCATTCCCACGCCGTGTCCGAAACCGCCTCCGACAAAAGCATAACCGTTCAGAGTTTTATCAGCATTGTAAATCGGTTCTAGGTAAAAAAGCGTGCTAATCGGCGGGTAAAAAGCATTGCGAATCTCATCTTTATCGATATCGATGGGGCCCAAATCAGTTTGTACCTTCATTTGCAAAACTCGACCAGCGGCTGACCTTTCCACCACTTCAACTTTTGTGAGAGTTTTAAAATTAGCTAGCGGGTGCTTTTTCTTCTGAAGATACTGGCGCAAAAATCCACCAATCGATGTCAGTGAAACTTGTTCACGCCAGCGGAAGGTTTCTTCTTTTTCCTCATTAAACCCTGCTTTCAGAGTCATAAAGCGGCGGAAGTTGGTTTCGTCAGACAAGCTCTGCTTTGTCAAATCCCAGACGTTCTTGGGGGAATCGATGATCGATCGCAAATATGGACGTTCCGGGCCGTGCCACACATCGCCAAAAGTCGCTGTCACGCCGCCGCTAGACGCTGAATAGAGCGCGTCTACTAGCTGATTTTCGTAAGTTAGGACTAAACCTGCTGTTTGGGCGATCGCCTTATCGCTCTGTGGAAAAACCTCCGTCAAACCTTGATAAACTTGACAGTTAACATCAGCGCACAACTCATAATTATCCACAGCAAACCGGCGCAAATTTCTCAGGGCGTAGGTTCTCGCTAAAATAGTTTGAGCGACAATCGAAGCGTAGGGCGAAAAAGCCCCAATTTCGTGAGGAACAACACCCCGCAAATAAGTTTCAGTCAGCACCTCATTAACTAAAGTATAAGTGCCGTAAGAATTTTTTTGCAGGTGCAAACTGCCACCATAACGGCGAGTTTGTTGAAGAGCTTTTTCTAGTTCAGTAGCTGTCGCCTCTTGGGTAGTTTGTTCCAATACCTCGATCGTATTTTTTCCAGCAGTCACATCCAACTCATTGCGGTTGAAACGAAAGCCATTTAAAATCCAAAATGCTTGAGGTATTTGTTTGATAACTTTGGAATCCAAAAAAGCTGTTTTGTTACCTTGAGCTTGCAAACTTTGCAACAACCAGCGCCGCACTATAGGAGAGTTGTAAGTATCTCTTTTTGCCCAAACTTGCCAGCGCAAAGGTTGAGCAATTTCTACATCAATGCCTTTAGCGCGCCACTGATTAGCGCTATCTTCTGCGCTTTCAAAACTGCGGTGAGAACTCAGAACAACCCGTTCTTCTACTAATGGCGATTGCAGGGGTTTATTGGCAATTTCTAGCTTGATGCTGGGAGCAGTTTTGGTTTCTGTGCCTTGAGGAGTTTTGTAACTTAATGTTAAGCTGTCGCCCGGTAATGCTTTCAGCGTGAGTTTGTCGGTGGCTTTAGTACCAAACCGCTGCACCACGCCAATTTTGATTAGTCTATTTTGGGGAGTTTGGGCGTTTCCCGCAGCGCTGAAAATGGGCAACAGGCACAATGCGGTGAATACAGTGCTATAAATGCAGCTAAACCATTTGTAATTGGGACTTGGAGGTGTTTGAGCGAACACAGTTATCTGTCTCCAGATAGTTGAAATTTGGGGAGTTTTGATTGTACGTTAGCACATTTGGCGGCTGCTATAGGGGAATTGCCGAAGATCGGCCAATACACTTTGGCTAGTCGTAGGGTGTGTCGCCTGCGATAAATCCCTAAAAAAGAGCGACTTTTCGAGTAGCGACGCACCTTGCAAAATAGTTGTGTTCTGGTGAAACCGGGTTTCTTCGTAGATTTCTCGTGACTAAACACAAAATTTCATAGAAACCCGGTTTCTAGCCCCCCATGAGAAGCCCTGAAACTATCCAAACTTTAGGAATTGGTTTTTCACATACTCCATGAATACAGGCTGGAGTGTGAAAAGTGTTTTCTCACCTTGTTTGACTTTTTCAATTAATAAACGCCGTCCCAAAGATTGCACAGCTTGTAATAAGGATGATGGGGATAATTCGAGATTGGCTGAAATTTTTGATATTTCAACTGGTGCAGCTTCACTAGCTAACCAGGATATCACTTGTTTTTCTAGTTCGGTTAGCCGATCGCACTTTTGATGCAGCAAACATTCTAAATCACCTAAAAATAGGGTATCATAGGAGAGAAACTCGGAAACGCTGCCGCCGAATAAATCTTGAATCATAGTTGCAACTATATTTAACCATAGGGGATTGCCTCGGTAAAGGTCAATCAGTTGCGACCATTTTTCCTCTTCTGCTAATCTTTTTTCTCTGAATATTTCCCCTGCTTCCGCGCCTAAACCGTTGAGTTGTAGCGATTTACATGGGCGGTTTTCGCCTTCTATGGCGGCAATTTCTCTGGGTTTTTCCCAACTGAGGAGAATTAAGCAACTGTTGTGGGATGATTCTGCTAGTTGTTTGAAGAATGTGCCGTAATTTTCATAGCCTGGTTGGTAGTGGCCTGCGAGTTGTCCGCTGGTGAAGATTGTTTGTACGTCATCGAGGATTAGGAGACAGCGGGATGAACGCAAATACTCAAGTAGGGGCAATCCCGCTGCGGTTGCTTTTTCTTCTGGGGCGGGGGCTGCATCAGGCTGGAGGAATTGAATTAGGTTTGTTTGGAGGGTTTGCAGGGGTGGAGAATTGCGGAGATTGCGGTAAATAATATAATCGAATTCGTGTTGAATTTGTGGGATTAGTTGGAGAGTTAGGGCGGTTTTGCCAATGCCGGATAAGCCGTATATGGTGATGAGGCGGGTGCGGTTTTCCAAAATCCACTGTTTGAGGGTGGTGAGTTCGGATGTGCGGTTATAGAATAGGCTGGGTTCTGGTGCGTCGCCTAAGTCCAATCGCAGTTTAGATTGAGTTTGGTTATAAATTGGCTGATTAGGTTTTTCTCTAGTTGGGCTTTCTGAGGAATGTGAATTGTTGTCACAAACACTTAAATTATCAATTTGTGCATAATAGTTCCCAAAGTTTGATTCAACTATGGATAATTGCAATCTTTCCACTGTGTATCTAAAATTAGATTGATTGATATCTTCGCCTAATGTTTCTGATAAAAGCTTCCATAATTTTGATGCGACCTTTTTGACATGAGATTCGCTACGGTAGCAAGTTTTGGCAATCTCTGGATATTTCTGACGTTGCCAAGTGCCACGTAAAATGGCTTCTTGTAGATTATCGAGATGCTTTCCCGTTTTGGAGAATATGATGTTGTCAGCCAATTTTAAAACTTCTTGAACTTCCATAGGTGCTGTAGGGAGGTTGGTTTTACCTATTTTATCCTACTTTATCCTACTGTTTAATACTTTGGCAACTAAATCCTACTATTTGTCACTGATTCACGGCAACTAAAATCAAATAAATCAACACTAAATGCTACGTAATATTAATAGACAAAAATTATAAAATCAGACATAATGATAATTATACAGTTATAAAATAATTACTTCCAGTCAAGCTATAGCAGTACGCTATGCAGGTAAAAGTTAAAAAATATTAACTTCAGTCAGCATATCTGACCTGCAAGATATAACACCCTTAAATACACTAGGGAGGAAAAAGGCATGAGTATAAGTACGGGAAACAAAGTACAGAGACAAAATGATAAAATTCTTGTAATAGACAAACCAGAACCTATACTCGTTACCAAAAAAGTAGTTAAATTTGGTTCTTATGTTTATCAATTTCGCAATGTTACTGGATTTGGATTTGCCAATGTCAAAACACCTTATAAAGTCCATCCTTTAGTTATCTTAACATTACTTATTTTGGGCGCTATTTTAGTTAAACAAAGCGATCAAACTCTACAACAAAGTGGAATAGTAATCTCTGTATTAGGATGTGCTGGAGTTATTGACAACTTGATGCAGCCGAAGCGAATAGGACTTGAATTATACGTAAATTCTGGAGACAATGTGATATTTGTCACAGCAGATAAATCAGGCGTGAGAGATGTGATTTCACAGTTATGCGAATTTATGGAGAGTGACACAGAAGATATCAAGGTAATTAATATTAACCAAACTCATGCCACAATAGGTGTTGGCTATGCTGAGCAACTGCAATCTGGACAAATAGGTGGCCAAATAGATAATAGTTAATACTTGGTAAGGATAAATTATGTCAGAACGTAAAATAAATCTTGACCAAAGTCACGCCTCAATAGGTGTTGGCTACAGTGAGAAAGTAGAGGCTGATCAAATAGGTGGGACTATTAACAATTACTCACCGGAACAAAGGCAAACTATTGCCGAGGCCGCCAAAGAAATCCAGCAGCTTTTAGATCAGTTATCTCAGACCTACCCAACAACAACGGTTGCGGAAAAATCAGCAGTTGCAGCAAAAGCTATTGAAGAAATTGAAAAAAAGCCTAATGTAAAGGAAAAGGTGATCAAAGCTTTGAAAGCGGGTGGAGTAGCAGCACTAATGGAACTTACAAATAATCCGGTTGTCAAAATTCTGACTCCAATGCTTGAAAGTTTACTGGAAGAAGGTTAGTAAGTGACTGACTGTAGCTTGGGTTGAATCATGAACCCTGCATTACACTCCGGTAAACGTCTAAATTATCAGCAGTGATTGGGTTTCAATCTTTTAACCCAATCACTTTTTGTTTAAAGCTCACTCGCTTCTTAAAAACTAAATTAATTCTGAGGTGAGGAATTCCATTTTTGCGATCCCGTTCCTCATCTCCACAGTCAAAACCCTCTCTCTGGAAATTAGGAAAACTTTTTAAAGTACAAAATCTCCATCCCACGACTCACTCCTATCATACTTACTTTTAAATTCAGCAACAGTCAATTTCAATTCTTCTGAGGCTGGCGGCGGATTGTCCCACAAATTCTCTGAACCGACCTGTTCCTGCTCTGTTTTCTCCGGTAAAGATTGAGGTTGATATCGAACAACTAAACCTTCTGGCAATAGGCGGTATTCGCGCTGTAAAATTAGAAAAATCAGCACGATTTGTAATATAATAACTATGGTTGACAGCAGAGTTTCCATTTTTAATGTCAGGAATTCCATCTTTGCGATCGATACTCATATTTTCTAATATAGCATAATTTTTACTCTGTAATCAAAACCTGAGATACAACATTCAAGACCTCAGACAATGATACCTGGTTTTTCTCCTCAAACTTTCTATCGCTTCCTTCACCCTTGATTAGCAAATAGCTGAAATCCACATCAGGCTTAATTTCCACTTCTAGTTTCCCGTGCGGCCCCCGCCATTCCAGTTGTAGGCTACCATCAGCAATTGGTGCGGCATCTGATGGTAAAAGTCGATCGCCAACTAAAGCTGAGAGAGAATATTTAACATCAATGAGAAGTTGACAGGCTTTGACAAAAGCAACGGGCGAAACTGGCAATGCCCCATAAGAATCCCAGTCAGATTCCAGTTTAGTAAGTTGTGTCAAACGCTCTAATATTGGATCTAAGGAAACATCAGTTAATGTTGCTTGAGACATGGCTTTTATAAGGATAATATTTTCTATTATACTATAGCTATTGGTGAGAATATAGAAATAAAGTCAGGTCTGATAGTCAAAGCGCGTGTAGCCAGCCGCAGGCATCCCCCTAACTCTTTGATTAATTAACCTATTTTACTCTAACAGCTAACTGCAACCCCAGTTCATCTAGTAGAGTTATCAAAGCATAAATTTCTTCACCCCCACTCTCAGACAACATCCGATCTAATTTCTCATATATAAGTTTAGCTCCCGCCGATAACTCATTCATCTGTAAATAAGCATCCACCACATCTTTAAGTCCTGCTCGCAGCAATTCAGGTTCGGGGCCTTCTGACTCCAATTCCAACATGGCCTCGATATAGCCAGCAGCACTTTCGGGGGTTTTTAGAGAAGAAATCAAGTATTCGTGGTAGCTTCTAGTTGTTGGCACTTTGAGTTCTTTCATAATCTCTCCAGTATTTTTTAGCTTGGCTAATATCTCGTTCTTGAGTGCTTTTATCACCGCCACATAGCAGCAACACAACTGTTAACCCGACTTGTCCAAAATAAACCCGATAGCCTGGGCCATAATCAATTTTAAGTTCATAAACTGCCGCTCCTACTGAGCGATAATCTCCCAGATTGCCAAGCTCAACTCGCCTCAGTCGCTTCTTGATTTTAGATACAGTTTTAGTATCTTGAAGGGAATCAAGCCATCCTTCAAAGGGACTTGTCCCGTCGGCTTTCAGGTAGTTTTGTACTTCTCGTGGTTGAGCTTCCATAATTTTAGCATAGGCAATCAGGATTTTAATGGGAGCGATCGCGTGTCATGTCACTACTTTTCGCAAGAGTATCCTAGCATAACTTGAGCTACCTGATTCATAGTAGCCTCATCGTTTATTATTTAGAAAATGAGTGCTTAAGGGACAATTTTAGACTGAGATTTCTTCTTTGACACGAGCCGAATAATATTGTTTCATGGATTCTTGAGAAATAATGGCATGACAAGATTCCTCTCTGAGTAAATTTCGTCTCGCTTCTAGCCAAGGCATTTCACTGCAAATCATTCGTTCCAAAGTTTCATCATCATACTCAAAATAGGCCTCTGCAACCTCTTCCAGAAATTCCCCTATTTCTTCAGAAAGTTTCGGTTGTTCGATTTTATCTGCAATTGGTTCCCAGCTAAATTGGCTGTGATACTTCTCTAGTAAGTCAGGAATAACCGGGCCGTGAACCCACGCTTGAAAATCCGCATTAAAGAGTGGCGTGCCATAAATTGCTAAATGCCAAGCTTGAGCGTAATACACGAGTTTTTGTAGCTTGTAGGCGTTGATTTTTACATCGGATTGCGAGGCTAACCAAATCAAATAATTTGCAATATCGCGATCGTTCAGTGTTTCTGAATTACTGGGAACCGCAACAATTTTCAGTTCACCCTTAGCGATATGTTCTAATAGTTCAGAAACAGACAAATTGAATTGTTCAGCAATTTTCTCAACTCTTTGCCAGACTGGATAATTTACAGTTACTTGATATTCAGTTTTTATTGAAGCAGTTTTGGTCATGGCTAGCATTTCTTAGCGGTGACTTAAATAATTATAGCAAACAATTTTACAATACTCTTAATTAAAATTATATAGCTAGCCTAAATCATTTGTGCAAATGTAGGGGTAGTGCCCCGTGCCTACCCTGAATCGGGACAACCACGGGGCACTACCCCTACAAGAATTACATAATTTTAGACTAGCTACTGATTTTATTTCAATTCAACGTTTACAGTAGCAGACATCCCCGGTGCAATCCGCGATTCATAACCTTTAATGCTTTCGGCATCAAACACAACTTTCACCGGAATCCGCTGCACAACTTTAGTAAAGTTTCCCGTTGCATTGTCGGGAGGCAATAAGGAGAATTGAGCGCCAGAAGCTGGGGAAAAACTATCGAGACGGCCTTCAAATTTACGGCTACCAAAAGCATCTAATTTGATTTCTACTTTTTGGCCTGGTTTCATGTTTGCCAATTGCGTTTCTTTGAAGTTAGCAATTACCCACAAATCGTTACTTACGATCGCCATTAACGGAGTTCCCGGCTGCACCCGCTGCCCCACTTCAACGGATTTGCGCCCGATTTGTCCAGCGGCGGGTGCAGTGATATTCGTGTAGGAAAGTTGCAGTTGAGCGTCTTTAACCGAGGCTTCCGATTGCCCGATCGCAGCCTTAGCAGCATCATACTGCGATCGACTGACCTTAGTTTGCTCACCCGTAGCTTCAGCCTGTTGCAATCCGCCCTTCGACGTAGCAAGCTTAGCAGCCGCGGTGGTGATACCTTCCTGCGCTACAGCGACTTTAGCTTGCGCGGTGGCGATACCAACTTGGGCGCGCGCTACTTGGGATTCAGCTTGTTTTACCCCTTCTTGAGCTTGGGCTACTCCTGCTTGGGCTGCGGTTACGCCTTCCTTGGCTTGGGCTAAGCGCGCTCTAGCTTGGGCAATTCCTTGTTGGGCGGCGGTGGTTTGGCCAACAGCTACTTCATAGGCTGCTTTGGATGCGTCTAATTGCTGGCGGGCGATCGCACCTTCTTGCTGCAAACTTTCGTAGCGTCTATAATCAGCTTGCGTTTTCACTAGATTAGCTTGCGCTTGCACTAACTCAGCTTGCGCTGCGGCAATACCTGCTTTCGCTTCCGTCACTTTGGCTTCAGCTTGGGGAATTCCGGCTTCAGCTTGGGCGACTTTGGCTTGCGCTGCGGGCACGCCAGCTTCAGCTTCTGCGACTGCGGCTTGGGCCGCGGGTACGCCTTGTTGAGCTTCTCTAATTGCTGCTTGGGCTGTGGAAATGGCTGCGTTGGCGCTGCCGATATCTCCTTGGGCTTGGGCTGTTTTCCCTTGGCTGGTTTGAGAGGCTAGGGAAATATTCGCTTCGGCTGCTTCAGCTTGGCGGCGGGCGTTTTCTAAGGCTGCTTGGGCTTGTTGGACTTTAACTTGGTAGTCGCGGGGGTCAAGTTTGATCAGCAGTTGGCCGGGTTTTACTTGTTGGTTGTCTTGTACTAAGACTTCGCCGACAGTACCGTTGATGCGGCTGCTGACTTGGTGGATGTGTCCGGCAACTGTAGCGTTTTCGGTTTCTTGGTGGATGGAGGCGTATTGCCAGTAGTGGTATCCGAAGTTGCCTGCTGCGATCGCCCCAATGCCCAACGCTGCTAAAATCAACACTTTTGGGGCTTTTTTCTTCGGTTTTTCCGACGGTGCCAGGGGTGCTTGGATTTCTGTTTCGGGGCCGGTTTTGAGCTCGGCGGGATCGCTGACTTCTGTTTCTGGGGCGGGGATTACTGGTAGGCTTTTTGCTATGGTGTCGTCGATCGGCTTTTCTAATACAGCTACTGCTTTGCCGTTGCCGTTGCCGTTGAATTCTGCTTGGTTGATTTCGTTTGTGTCTTTCATGGTATTTGACTCCTGATTCTTTAGTAAGATGTCGTTTGTTTAGGGTACGTAGTTTTTATTTAGTAAGACTGCTTGTTTTAAGGGTGCGTAGTATTTTTCGGTTATTTGTAGTGTAGGGGTGGTAGATGCTGCTGCGCTTCACTCGAAAGAGCGATTTGTCGGTTTAGGACAGATTGAGAATCGCCTGATCGATCAATTTAGAAAAAAGTTCTCGATCGGCTTCTGGAATGCCTTCGACAGCTCGATCGCGGATTACAGCTACCAACGGGGGCAATACCTCTTGCATTTGGGTACCGGAGTCGGTCAGCCAAATGCGCCAAATCCGGCGATCGCGCGTGTCTCTCTCCCGGCGGACTAGGCCTCTTTCTTCCATGCGATCGAGTACGCCTGTCAGTGTACCGCCTACCTGTTGCAGTTTGTCGCCAATGCTAGAAGTTGGCAAACCGTCTTCTTGCCACAAGCAACACAGTACCAGCCAGTGAAAAGGTGTCAGCCCAAAAGGTTCGAGTCCTTCTTGTAGCCTGCGACTACCTAGCTGTGCCAGCAGTTTGATCCGGTAGCCCAGGCTGTGGGGGGCGAGAACGTCGTGCCACTGGGCTAGATTTGTGCGATCGACAGTGGATGTAGTAACCATAGGTTTATTACTTCGCGTTCGTATTATCAGTGTAAGATGTTTTTTGGGAGATGTCAAGGGGTATGACCAGGGTTTTGGCTCTGCGGGCTCTCCGGCCCGTTCCACAATACCTAAATTTGGCAGTGCCACAGGCATCTTGCCTGTGATCAAACATTCCACAATACCTAAATTTGGCAGTGGCACAGGCATCTTGCCTGTGATCAAACATTCCACAATACCTGAATTTGGCAGTGGCACAGGCATCTTGCCTGTGATCAAACAGGTTATTGAGGGATGTGTAGCTGTCAATACTACGATCGATCGCACTCTCAACCACCCAAATGCCGGATGTCCGCCTTGGGAAGTGTGTTTACAATTCTTAATTGTTCTTAAACTAGAAAGGGTAAATCTAGTTTCAGATCTGAATTTATGTTGCTTCCAGCCTCTAAGCGCACCAAGTTAGACGACACCGACGACACACTGTTTTACTCCGATCCCCGGTTTGTGACGCACGTAGACGAGGGATTTATTCAGCAACTAACCGATTTGTATCGGGAACGGCTGAAACCGAATACTCGGATTTTTGATATGATGAGCAGTTGGGTTTCTCACTTCCCCGACGAGATGCAATTTGCCCATGTCGAAGGACACGGGATGAATCAAGAGGAGTTGGCAAAGAATCGCAGACTGAATCATTATTTTGTACAGAATTTGAACGCAAATCCTAAATTGCCGCTGCCGGATGCAGAGTTTGACGCTGTTGTCAACTGTGTTTCGGTACAGTATTTGCAACACCCGGATGCGATTTTTGCCGAGATTCACCGCATTTTGAAGCCCGGAGGCGTAGCAATTATGAGCTTTTCCAACCGGATGTTTTATCAAAAAGCCATTGCGGCTTGGCGGGAAGGTTCGGAGGGCGATCGGGTACAATTAGTCAAGGGTTACTTTGATTCTGTCAAAGGAACGAATATACCCGGATTTAGCAAGCCGGAAGTAATTGTTCGCAAGGCTAACTTGCCGAGTTTTATGCAAATGCTGCGAATAGGAAGCGGCGATCCGTTTTATGCGGTAGTTGCTTATCGCCAAAGTTAAGATTTTTTTTAAGGTTTGTAGTGAGGACTTTAGTCCGCTGATTTTTATAAAGACTAAAGTCCTTACTATAAACCGATCGAAAGCTCCGCTTTTTTAAGTTAGAATATATTTAGCAGTTGCTTCTAAAATATGGAAAACCAACTTTTGCAACGCATCACACTCGATCCAAATATCGGTCACGGAAAACCCTGTATTCGCTTTCTCCGATATCCAGTAGAGTTGATTATTGAATTACTTAGTTCAGGTATGAATGCTGGGTGCATCTCACTTTGGCAAATACATCAAATTGAAAGTTGACCGTTGAGATAAGCACAGCGAAGAGAAAGGAT
>NZ_JAUBVR010000077.1:0-30154 GCF_036705955.1 Microcoleus sp. A6-C6
TCATCTTTATTTGGCAATTTTACTAGCTTTTTCATTTTAACCCTTTTTTGGCATACTCGCCAAAGTGAGATGCACCCTTAAGCCTTAAGCCCAATCTTCTTGGTCACTTTTTTGCAGCCTGTAAACTTCACCTGTAGCGTGAATTTTACGGGTTTGTTCGTAAAGAGTTTCTTCAGTATGATTCCATTGTTGCAGGGCTTTTTTTAAGTCTGCTTGGATATCTCTAGCGCCGGGAAATCCTCGGTAGCGAATGATTAATCTTGCTAATTCTGATAAATTGCGATCGGTTGCTTCTTTGTCTAATAAACTATCGACGGTAGCTCGATCACGTTTATATTGCGGATGCTGCTGGTCTTGGTTTTTTGGCTCTAAATCCATGTTTCTCTGCTGGTAAATGCGCTTAAATTTTGTTTGAATAAGTTACCGATAAATATTACATAAAATATTACATAGGGCTTGCTGAAAAAGTCCACAAATCGAATCTAGGTGCCAAACAGCTTGAAAAATGGGAGATTCGGAGATGGGTTCCCAAATTTACTCCACAATTTTCCACCGAAATCCAAGGATTTTGAGCCAAAAAACGTCATAACCTTGCACTTTTTTGTGTTTAAAAATTTTGAAACCCTTGACAGTCATAGCTTCTAGTTCTATTCAGCAAGCCCTACATAGGGAGGGCGGTTTTTGCACTCATAAACTCGTTTTTATCATAGATTCTACGCTAAACCAGCCCCTACAAGAACCTACAAGGGGAAAAATCTTTAGTCTGTTGTCAAAACATTCAGTTTGAATAAGTACAATCGATGGCGACACACCCTACGAATATTGTTGCATTGATTGTTCACGCTTTTTAAATTCGACAACAGTCTCTTTCAACCGCCGACTGTTGCGACTTTTTCGGGGCGAACTCGCGTGCCCACCCCACAATAGTTTCCTGCTAAATTCTCACTCCAAAAGATGCGGCTAATTCCCGTTCTGGCTGCATACCAACTGTAGGCGGCATCGAGCGATTTGCTACCTGCTCAATCAGTTGTAGGTGCTGCGGTAACATTTTAGCTAAACTATAGCGTTCTAGGGCGGTTTGACGGGCCTTGACGCGAATTTCTGCCATGCGGGTAGGATGGTCTAAAACTTCGTCGATGCGATCGGCTACTTGTTTCGGCGAGAAGTAATCGACGATTAAACCGTTTTCTCCATCGCGGATCACTTCTCTCACCGGCCCGGTATCCGAACCGATTACTAAACATCCTGCCGATAGAGATTCAATCATCGACCAAGATAGCACGAAAGGTCTGGTTAAATAAACGTGTACGTCGGATGCTTGAATTACTTTTAAATACAGTCCATAAGGTAGCGGCCCGACAAAGTGCACTCGCGACATATCTAGCGGCACTTTTTTGAGCATATGGTCTTTATAAGACTCGCCGTTTGGTAAAGAACGACCATAACAAACTCTGTCTGAACCAACAACTACAACGTGACAGTTGGGGCGGCGTTCTTGCACATAGGCGATCGACTCAATGAACTCTGGAAAGCCCCGATAAGGTTCCATTCCCCGCGATACGTAGGTGACAATTTCATCAACACCGGACAAATCTAAGTTAGGTAAAACCAGTTTAGCACCGGGGTCTGGCTTGAAGTAATCTGTATCTACGCCGTCGTGGAGTACGGATAATTTTTGTTGTAATTCTGGCGGAAATTGCGATCGCTGCCAATATGTCGGCGACAAACCCCAATCACAAGAGTATAAATCGATCAGAATCGGCGCATTTTTGATTCTAATTCTTGCCATGTCGTCAACTGTTAAAGGTTCCGCCGGATCGAAATCTGCATCGGAACCAATGGAGTGATAAAACCACTCGAAATAACACAAAAGCGGCGTATTGGGAAAAGCTTCTTTGACAAACAGTGTCGGCCCCCAACCAGAATGTCCGCAAATCACATCGGGTACAAAACCGTCTGCTTTGAGTTGTTCTGCCATTCTAAATACGGCTTGTCCATAGATAACTGCACTTTCTAAAGGGCGGACGTATTGGTGAGTCTGGGCGTTGGGTTCGCGGCTGGGGGTAAATGCTGCTTTACGAACTCCGGGAATGTTCCATTCGGGACGCTCGTTTTTAGTGCCGAAAACAACTTGATTTTTGGGATCTGCGCCTAAAGCCGTGATAATGTGGCGGTATTGGGCGGGGAAGTTGGGATGGAGAAATAATGCTTTCATTTGGCAGTTGGCAGTTGGCAGTTGGCAGTTGGGAGTTGGCAGTTGGCAGTTGGGAGTTGTTAGTTATCAGTTGGCCCGATTGCGCAGTCGTTGGGTTGGCAGTTGTTAGTAGAAATTCAGTATTTAACTGCGAGTAAAAGCTTTAATTTTACTCCTTGTAGGGGGGCGCTTTGCAGATCCAGACGCAATCTCGCGGTACTGAAGATGTATTTTTTAGGATAATTTCATAGTTTAAATGGTTGAGAAATTTTTCCATGATTGTATCAGTCATTACTGAGAATGCAGTGCCATCTCTGCGTCCCAGTAAGTTTTTGTCCCACTCGCCGGCGAATTTTTGCCAACCCAAATCGCTGAGAATGTTGCCGTGGTGAAAGACGCAAATGCGATCGCCCCGCAGCAGTTTGGGAATGCGTGTTAGGTAGTTGAATATGTCTACCGGTTCTACGTGTACCATTGTATCGTAGCAAAAGCATACATCGGCTGCACCGGGGGTGAGGCCGTCTAATGTTAAACCGTCGAGTTTGACGTAGGAAACGCGATCGTCTCCCAAGCGCGATCGGGCGGCTTGCAGCATTTGAGTGGAAATGTCGGCACAAATTAGGCGATCGCAATATTCTAGCAATAGCGAACCAGTTTTCCCGCCACCGATCCCAATTTCTAAAACCGTATGTTCTTTTTTGATATACGGTGCAATAAATTCCTGTTCGATCAGCGCTTCGTATTCCGCTAAGGAATTAGCCGCACCCGCACCTTTTCCCACCCATTCATCGCCCAAATAAGCGAGTTCAGGATGATTATCTTTCCATTCTTGGGCGTAGCTGTCCCATGCCCCTTCGTAATCTATTTTAGGCTGTATTATTTCCATTGTTTTCGGTTTTTTCTGTCTCAGAATACACAAACAAAAATCACTTGAGAGTCCTCCCGGCAAATCCATTAAGATTTTCTCAATCTCCAGCAATAATTTGACAATTGTTTCACTCTTTGGAGAGCCATCAGAAAGTTGATAGTGATCTAACAAAGGATACATTTCGTGAAGCAATCCCCCACCTGCTTGATTCAAAAGTTCTACATCAAAATAGAATTTCAAGAAAGGAAGTATCAGCTTTGATCTGACTGCTTCCGAAGGATCTTTCACAAATACTTGCTCAATACTTGGGCCAGCAAATGTTTCAGTTGTTCCTGACCTGAGCGTGTAGTGAAAACATTTGTAAATGCGGTTAATCAAATCGAGTTGATTTTCATTATATATATTATAGCAATCTCCGATGTATTCGTTGACAATAAAATATCCATTCGGTTTTAAACATTTCTGAATGGTTGATAAGCATCGTTCTATTTCTTTGACGTGATGCAGCGAACCAGAGCAAAAAACGATATCGTATTTTTGATCTTTATCTAAAACAAACAAATTAAAGTCATCTTGATAAAAATTAATGTCTACTCCCGCGGCGGCGGCATCTTTTCTCGCAATTTCTAAAGAACTTTCCGAAAAATCAAAGGCATCAATTTGAGTAGCCAATCCTAATTTAGCCATCAATATTTCGTGATTTCCAACTCCGCAACCAATAGACAAAAGATTATCAAACCTTCGATCTTTGAAGAATTTATTTACTAGCCAGCTTAACCAGTAACCTTCTGTTTGTCCACCTGATAGCCGATGATTTACAGTTTTTTCAATAATCGGATTAGATAACCAGTAACCGTCCTTTACAATTACGGCTGTTGGGTTAGATTCCCAGTAATTTTGAGCTGTTGATTTTTCAGAATTTTCATCTTCTCTACTAAAGGAATTTGATTGCATACTTTTTTACTTTTGAGTTCGATTAAACGTATATTTTTTGTAAAATCAGCTTGTGTGAAAATTTGAGGGGAAGTGAATCGCTCTAAAATTGTGGTTGCTAGCTATTGACAGGGAAATATCTTCCCGCGTCCCATACAACACAAAAATCACCCGCTAAAGTGGAAACACTCTAAAGCTCTCGCCGCCATCGGCGAACCAAACTTGTTAAAATAAGTTTACCACGATTCGCTTTCCTCCACGTTCCCAGCCACAAGTTTTCTAAGATTTTGAGCTTTTTCTGTCTCAGAATACACAAACAAAAATCACTTGAGAGTCCTGTCGGCAAATCCATTAAAATTGTCTCAATCTCCAGTAATAACTTGACAATTGTTTCACTTTTTGGGTCTCCATCTGAAAGCAGATCGCGATCTAGCAAAGGGTACATTTCGTGAAGCAGACCCCCACCGGCTTGATTCAATACTTCTATATCAAAGTAGAATTTCAAGAAAGGAAGTATCAGCTTTGACCGGATTGCTTTTGAAGGATTTTTCACCAATACTTGCTCAATACTTGGACTAGCAAATCTTTCAGTTGTTCCCGACTTGAGCGTACCGTCAAAACATTTGTAAATGCGATCGATCAAATTGAGTTGATTTTCATTGTATATATTATAGCAATCTCCTATGTATTCATTGACAATAAAATATCCATTGGGCTTTAAACATTGCTGAATTGTTGATAAGCATCGTTCTATTTCTTTGACGTGATCCAGCGAACCAGAGCAAAAAACGAGATCGTATTTTTTGTTTTGGTCTAGAGTAAATGAATTAAAGTCATCTTGATAAAAATTAATCTTGACTCCCGCTGCTGCGGCATCTTTTCTCGCAATTTCTAAAGAAGTTTCGGATAAATCAAAGGCGTCTATGTGGCGGGCTAATCCTAATTTAGCCATGAGAATTTCGTGATTTCCGACTCCGCAACCAACAGACAAAAGATTATCAAACCTTCGATTTTTGAAGAAGCTATTGACTAGCCAGGTTAACCAGTAACCTTCTGTTTGTCCGCCTGAAAGCCGAGAGTTTACAGCTTTTTCAATAATCGGATTAGATAACCAGTAACCCGCCTTGGAAATTACGGGGCTTGGGTGAGATTCCCGGTTGGTTTGAGCTGTTTGTTTGTCGGAACTTTCATCTTCTCTACTAAAGGAATTTGATTGCATACTTTTTTACCATTTAATTAATCTTATTGAACGTTTATTTTTTAGCAAAATATGCTTCGCAGAAAATCTCTGCATAAGCTTGAGTCATCTCCTCAAAAGTATTGAGTGAATCCAAGACATATTTAGCATTTCCAGCCAACTGCTGCCGTAATGATTTATCCTCCAATAAACTCATCAAAGCTGCAACTAATTCATCCGGGCGATTGGGCGTATAAAACAAACCGTTAATTCCCGGTCTCACTTGTTCTTTGATCCCAAAAACTGGCGATGTAATAATTGGTAAATCGCAGGCCATCGCCTCCAAAATCACTCTCGGAAAACTTTCTACACGAGAAGTGCAAACAAATATATCCGCCGCTTTGTAATACTGTCCTGGTTCCCCAGTTTCCGGGACTACCGTCACCCTTTGCCGCAAATCTTCCGGCAATGCGCCCACCATATCGGCTAATTTATTGCTGTAAATACTCGGCCGATCGCCCACAATGAAACACCTAATCTGATTGTGCCATTTTTCAGGCAAAAGCGAAAGTGCTTGAACTAAATCCTGCTGACCTTTGCGTTCGCACACTGTTCCCAGTAGCAACAATACCACATCTTGCGCTGCAACACCTAAAGTTTTTCTAGCCAACTCTGAATTCTCGGAATTTTCCAGTTTGCTCAAATCTAAACCATTGTGAATCACTGTAAAATTGTGGTGGCTATTCAGAGGCAAATACCTGTCCCGCGTTGCATCCGCCACAAAAATCACCTTATAAGGAAAGCGGAAACACTCCAAAGCCCTCGCCGCAATCTCCGAACCAAACCTATTAAAATAAGTTTGCCAAGGTTCGCTTTCGTGCACGTTCCAAACCGTAGGAATTCCGATTTGCCGCGCTGCATCAACTACAAAGAAGTTTTCTAAAGTATTAGCATAAATTGCATCTACTTTTAGACTTTCAATTTCCTTGCTAAAACTGCGGATAGCTTCATCGTAAGCATCGCGCTGATAGATGTGTTCGAGGGGATTGTCGCGCACAATGACTTCAATTCCCTGCTGTTCGTAAGCTTGACGCAGGGGGCCGTCTGTGGTGCAAAGTACGATCGGCAAAATCACACCCTCAGCCGCCAATTTCACCGCAATTTCGTACTGATGCAGCGGCGCGCCCGTGAAATCCAGCGAATTACTGCACATCAAAACTCTAACAGGATGAATAGAATTGTTTGTATTTGCTACTGACAACAAACCAGAATCAGCAAATTGTAACTCTCCCTTGTCCCTTCCATCAGTGACATCAGTGACATCCGTTAAATCCGCTACAAAATCCGTTGCTAATCTTCCTTCTTCCTTCTTCCCTCTTCCTTCTTCCTTCTTCCCTCTTCCTTCTTCCTTCTTTCCCTCTTCCGTCATAAAAACCCTGCGAGGTTGAATATGAAAATACTCATCTTCCAAAGACAAATGAGGACTATAAAAACCATCATTTTTCCCCGCATACTTGCGCCGAAAAGCCGCCACCTCTTGAGGATTATCAGTAAAACCTCTAGAAGTTCCCTCCTTGTGCAACAACTCCGCATCGGGACAATAAACGCACCGATAACCGCGTTCTAACAATCGGTATCCGTAATCGACATCATTATAAGCAACAGCAAAATTCTCCTCATCAAAGCCGCCCAATTCCAAGAACAATTGACGCGGAGTAATCGTGCAAGCAGCAGTTACCGCCGAGTAATTTCGCGTTACCATCGCTTGAGAAAGATAACCTCGATTATCCTTATCCATCAGCTTAAAAGCGTGACCAGCCAAACCGTGATGGAGACCGTGAATTACCCCTGCGTGTTGAATTCTGCCGTCGGGATATAACAGCCTCGCACCGACTGCACCCACAGCGGGAATTTGAGCGTATCCGACCATTTGACTCAGCCATCGCGGGGTGATTACTTCAGTATCATTGTTCAAAAACAACACATATTCGCTGTCAGCTTGTGCGACAGCGCGGTTGTTAATTGCCGCGAAACTAAACTTGCCTCCAGGATTTTTTATTCGCAAAACTTGACAACTTAATTGATTTAAATATTCTAGGGTTTTCGGATCGTCGCTTTCGTTGTCAATGACCGCAATTTGATAATTTTTGTAGGTTGTACTTTCTAGAGAATCGATACAGGCTTTCAGCAATTTAACTTGATTTTTAGTAGGAATAATCAAAGTTACTGACGGGCCATCATCCGGGAAATCCTGGGCAAATATGCCCAAATTTTCTTTGATTGCCCAGGCGTGCTGAGCGACACTTCCCTTAATTTTTCGGCGGTTTAGTGCGTCTTGAATGGCTTGTTGACCTGCGGAAAAACTGGATGGTTTCGCGGCTCCAGATACGGCTGTAGAACCTGGTGCGGTTCGCCAGTGATAAAGCACTAGGGGCAGGTGGGCGACGTGGCGAGAAATTTCGGTTGCTCTTAAGGCAAAATCGTAATCTTGCGAGCCTTCAAAACCGAGCCGCAAGCCGCCTATTTGTTCAAAAATTTCTTTTTTTACGGCGCACAAATGACCGAGATACATATAGGAAAGCAGCAGTTCCGGCGACCATTCTGGTTTGAATTGCGGGGCGAATCGATGACCTTTGGTGTCGATTTTGTCGTCGTCTGAGTAGAGAAAATCGGTGGTTGGATGGGTGGCAAAATATAGCGCGACTTCGCCTAATGCGTCGGGAGTTAGTTCGTCGTCGTTGTCCAAAAATAGGATGATGTCGCCTGTGGCGAGGGCGGCGGCGCTGTTAGTTGCTGCGCTGATGTTGCCGTTTTCGGTGCGAAATTTGATGCAAATACGATCGTCCTTTTGGGCCCAGTCTTTCAAAGTTTCAGCAACCGTAGCATCGGTACTGCAATCATCGGCGATACAGAGTTCCCAGTTTTGATAGACTTGATTGATTACACTGTCGATCGCACTTTCGAGAAAATCTATCTGCGGATTGTACACTGGCATCACCACCGAAATTTTCGGCAGCGCTTCCCCACAGGATTTTAACCGAGAAATCAAGTAATCGCGCGATCGCACATTCCACTGATTCACCTCCAACCAAGCATCATACCTATCAATCGGTTTAGGAACCACAAAACCCGCAGGTGGCAGCAAATCCCCCGGCGCAGTAAACTGTTTTTGCTGCCGATAAATCTTCCCAAACTGGCGCATCACCTTGACAATTTCCCAAGGCATCGGCACAATTCTACCCAGACGCTGTTTTCTCTCCCTCGCCCGCTGCCGAATAGCCTCCACAAAACTCGAAAACTCCTCAAATTTATCAGCACTTCGCTGCCAAATATGGTAACGTCGCACAGTCAATATTTGCGGCGCTTGAAAATACAAAATCTCCCCAGTTTCTAACTCAGCTTGCAGAGAAACGTGCCATTCACCCGGAGGCAAATCGACAAGGGCTTCAAAACCACTTTCCGAACTGTTAACCCAGTCAGGAAACACTTCACCGACATCTTTTCTTCGCAAACCGTAGGCGCATTCTACAGCAGTGTCACCGCACAAAAAGCTTAATTTAGCAATTTTGCGATCGTGGTGACAACACCAACCAGCAAACAAAATTTGACCCTGAAGCTGTTCCCACACCACAGGCACATCTAACGATGCTTGAATCGTTGAAACCAACAGCGGATAAGCTGCCAAAAAATGCCATTTACCACGCTCGTCTTGCGCTTCCAGCAGCACTTCGTGCCGTCCGGGAGGCGCTTGCAATTCAATGGTAAATCCCGATTTATGTGCAGCCGCAATATTAGAATGTGCTAGCGCTATATCGCTTCTTTCTATGCCGTAAACAGCCGCGAAACTCTTGCTTTTAATTCGCGCGCGAACTGCTACAATCTCAGTTTTTGTGTTAAAAACCCAGCCCACAATTAACAGATTGGAATCGCCAACTTGCCAAGTAGTAGGCTTCTCTAAAGAAAAAATAAATTTCGGGAATAAATCGCGGATTCGGCGCTGCAATTCCCACCATCTTTCTCTCAGTTGCCACCAGTAAAAAGACTTGAATGCGGCAAGTTCAGCCTGGATTTTGGCATTTTCCTGGCGCGATTGTGCCAAATCTTGCTGAGTTTGACTTTGTGCTGTTTCTAACCACAGTAACTCAGCTAACTTTTGCTCCAATTTGAATTCTTTTTCTTTGAATTTTACCTGAGTCTTCCCTAATTCTGTTTCTAATTTCAAGACTTTTGTTAAAGCTATTTGAAATTGCGATTCTTTGCCGGCAAGCTGTACCTGAGTTTGTCCTAATTCTGTTTCTAATCCCAGCAGTTTCGCCAAAGCTTCTTGAAATTGCGATTCTTTGCCGGCAAGCTGTACCTGAGTTTGCCCTAATTCTGTTTCTAACTTCAGGACTTTTGTTAACGCTTCTTGAAATTGCGATGTTTGACCGGCAAGCAGTGCCTGAGTTTGTCCTAATTCTGTTTCTAATCCCAGCAGTTTTGCTAAAGCTTCTTGAAAATTTGTTTCTTTTCCTGCAAGCTGTACTTGAGTTTCTCCTAATTTTGTCTCTAATCCCAACACTTTCGTCTGGGCTTGTTGGAATTGTTGTTGCCACTGTTTGAGTTCGGAATTGCTGGTTTTTTGGTGTTTTTCCAGCAAGCGAATTTTTAGCCAGTCTTCAAATGGCCCGACAGATGATGCTGGGAAGTGAATAATTTTATCGCTGGCTAACTTGGATTCGCTGCTGAGATTTCCTGCTTGGATTTCTAACAGTTGATAGAGTTCTAATGCTTCGGGAAAATATTGTTCTATTAAACTCGGTCTATGACTTTTAACAATATCATTGACTAATAAAGATTCTTCAAAATTGTCCGCTGGTATGGCACCTAAGTTAACATTGAATTTGTCGTTGACTCGATCGATAAAAAGTTCGGGAGTGTTACCGATCGGGTAAACGTTGGCCAGCAGACAGCGATCGGGAAAACCTTCGCAAAGTTCTAAGACTTTTTGGTTGTAGTGAATCCACATTTTTACTGCCATTTCGGGATTTTGCAGCAAGCTGACATCCGTTCCCCGGCGGTACAGCGAATCGACGACTTCCCAGGGCGATCGATAAACACAGATAAAATTGGCTTCGGGGAGCAAATTTAGCCAAAAATCCCAAAACAGGGCGGTTCGCGGGTCTTTCCAGCCCCAATGCTTGTGAGTTTGTTGGTTTTGCTCGATCGCCCTTTTAGCAATTTCCACGTATTCCGCTGCTACCGGAATCGTTTTTTCAAACGTACAGCCGAGTTCATCTATGCCGTGCGATCGTAAAACACTCTTGTGAAACTCCACAAAATCAACATTCTCGAAATGACCTTTCACATTTCCGTCAGCCGGGCCAACTAACCTTTTACCAATATCAACCCCGACTTTCTGAAACAAAGAAGCCGTCAAAGACGTACCGGAACGGTGCATTCCAGTAACAATAAAAACCGACGGTTTGCTGTCATTTGTACTCACAATTTCTCTCCCTCCCCCTAATTCCCACACCAATTTTACTCATTCTCCCGCTAAGCCCAGCAACCGCCTGATTTGAAACCAAGAGCTTCTCAGCTTCCAGAATTTGCTGCTTTCCATTGCCACTACTCGATTCTGCGATCGATCGAGTTCTTGCTTGATATTAATTGACTGATTTCTAGTCTTCTCCAACTGCATTTTCACAGATACTAACTGACTTTGACTTTGTTCCAACTGCGAGTGAACTGAAACCAATTGATTTTGAGCTTCTTGCAACTTAGTATGAGATATTTCTAGCTGAGTTTCAGTAATCATTAACTTACTTTGACTTTGCTCCCATTCTATCTTAGCCGCAGCTAACTGACTTTCAAGTAATTGAAGCTTGAGCTGACTAGACCCCAACAAAGACCGCGATTTCCTTTGGCTTAACAGCGATTGCACAGTGCAAGTTTCCAGAATCCATGTCAAACCGTAGTTATTGATTGCTTTGACGGTTAACACATCCTGCGCTGCCACAGTGTTTTTCGGTAAATAACAGTTCCAACCCGACTGCAAAGCCACATCAGTTTCAAAGTGTCCGCCCACATCCGGGCGATCGTAAAAAGGCTCGCACCTCTGCACAAACTCACCGTTTACCAGCACTTGCAAATCCTCAATTTTACCGCCGACATTCACATCAGCCGCCCATCCTTCCAGATACAAATTCTCCTTATTCGTAAAAGCAGCAACATCAATATATCCTTCCGGGTGGTGATTGAATTTCAACTCCGAAAAATCTCTAACCAGCTCATTTGTGACTACATACAAATCCTGAAACCGGCATATCCCTTTTTCGATGCGGTGAACAAAAGCTTTGCCTGCACTAACTCTATCGACAACTTCTCGGACAAACTTTTCAGTTACATAAGTTGTGCCGTATTCCTCCTTATCCAAAGACTGACTTTCGCTCATGGGACTAAACAAAATACCCCGATCGGGCATTTCTGCACCAACAGCCCGCAAACACTCATCGTGAACGCTGAACATCAAAATGCCGTTAGGAGTCAACAAATCATACAAATTTTGCAGCCAATTTGTAAAAGTTCTTTCCGGCATATGGCTGAAAAAAGAATTAGCCAGAATGCAGTCAAACTTTTGGTCAATTAAATAATTTTCTGGTTTTCCCGTCGAAACAATACCATTAACACCCAAGTATTCAGTTTGAAACTTGACCGCGTTAGCATAAATATCAGAAACCCAAATTCGTTCCGGCGGCATTTCCTGAATCAAAAACCGCGTAAATCTACCATAACCGCAAGCAAAATCTAGAAAAGACTGTACATTTTCAAAACCGCCAAAATGCCAATCCACAACCTGTTTCACCGTATCCAGGATGCGTCGCCCGATCGCATAATAGCGCACCAAAGCCCGATCGCGATCGTCCTTAACATTGCTCAAAGCAAACAAATACATTTCATCGTCTTCGCAGATATTCAGTTTAAAATCTTCAGGAAACTTAGTTTGCTCTCGAATAAACGCTTTGATTACCGGATTATTGACTAAATTTAAATTGCTCTCGCTCATTTTTTTTACAGAATTTTAGATAACTTCGGTTGACTGCTCTTTCACCAGAGAATCAGAATTAACAACAGTTAAACACGGTTCGATCAGCAAGTCAACGATGCCGTTACCGCAGGACTCAGTACAAGACTGAACTCTAAACATCGCCACATCAACGCAGCGATCCAGATAAGTTAAATCCCCATCTACCGTTCCCACAACCCCCGCATTCAAAAAATAGACCCCCGGATTTAGCAAACATTTAAACTGAAATTTTACGACAATTGTGGTTCCCGCTTCCACATACCTAACTGACTGAGTAGAAGCCTTCAAAGAAGCACCAGCCAACTCAAAACCGCTAATCGTTTTAATCAACATTCCAAACCTCACCTTGGAAGTTGACCGCGAGAAAGTGACAGAGTAAGTATAAATATAATCTTGACGACCGATCAAGTGATTTACCACATTTCCCTTCAGCGTCTCGATGCGCGGGTTGATAATTTCCGCTCCGCGAGACGGATACCTCACCGTATTCGACGGTATCATTCCCGGATCGTAAAATTCATCATAATGTTCTGGGGATTTAGAGTGATACTGCTCCGGTTTCACCTCCGTCTTTGTGCTGTCTAAATTAGCCTCCTGAAGATTGTTTTCACTGTCTTGCTTTGTCAGTTGGTTGAGAACTCGAATATCTTGCTTCAACCCCAAAACTTTATCTGGATCGGCATAAATTAACTTTTGATACTTAGAAATTACCACCTTCGGCGTGTGAGCGAGGAGTAATTCTCCGCTATCCATTAAAATCGCCGATGTACAAAGTTGCACCACAGAAGTAGCAGCATGAGAGACAAATAAAATCGTGCCGCCACCTTCTTGAATGCTTTGCAATCGAGCAAAACACTTGCGCTGAAAAGCTTCGTCGCCCACCGAAAGCGCCTCATCAACCACCAAAATATCCGGCTCGACGCTAGTGGCAACTGCAAAAGCCAGCCTGACAAACATACCGCTAGAATAAGTTTTGACGGGCTGATCGATGAAATCTCCAATATCAGCAAAAGCAGCTATTTCGTCAAACTTTTCTTCAGTCTCTTTTTGAGTAAATCCCAGTATTTGAGCGTTAAAAAATACATTTTGCCGCCCGGTAAATTCCGGGTTAAACCCGCTTCCGAGTTCCAACAAAGCGGAGACTCGCCCTTTCACATCTACACTGCCGGCGGTGGGCGTCAGCGTCCCCACAATTATTTGCAAAAGAGTGCTTTTTCCCGAACCGTTGCGACCGACAATTCCCAGAGTTTGTCCTTGATGAATTTCCAGATTGATGTCGTGGAGAGCCCAAAATTCGTCAGCGAGTTTTTTGCTGGGGTAAATAATTTCTTTTAAGCGGTCTCCTGGATGATCGTATCGCTTAAAGCATTTAGAAACATTTTTTAATGAAATTACATTTTCTGTCATCCGATTTTAGATTTTAGATTTTAGATTTTAGATTTTAGATTGATCTTATGTCCGCTAGAACAAAAAATAGGTTTGTAGTAAGGAATGCAAGTCCTCATATTTTTTAGTGAGGAATGCAAGTCCTCACTAAAAACACCTTGATGGGGATTTTCCATGTCACATTGACTTGAGATCTAAAACATATTACAGCACGTCAGCAAAAGCGGGACGCAAACGTCGGTAAACCGCAAAACCTGCACAAAATATAGCAGCAGAAATCAGCGTGGCGACACCCCATTCGCCCCAATGCTTGACTTCTCCAAGCAGTATCAGGTCTCGGTAAACCTCGGAGATGGTGGCCATTGGATTGAGCCAAAATATCCACCCTCGCCACTGTTCGGGGATGATTGATGCTGGATAGACGATCGGCGTCAAATAAAACCAAAAATTTAGAATAACACCTAATGTCTGAGGAATATCTCGCAAAAACACGGTTAAGCCCGCTGTCAAATATCCCAACCCCGCGGTTAGCAACAACTGAGGCGCCCAAACCAGTGGCAGCAACCATAAAGTAGCGTTGAGCTTTTGCGTGGAAACTGCTACGATCAGAATCAAAGCTGCTAAACCCAGAGAACTTTCAATAAAAGCTGTCAAAATCGGCACTAGCGGCAGCAAACCGAGAGGAAATACCACTTTTTTGACTAAATTTGGCTGCCCCACCACGGATACTCCCGATTTAATCAAACCGCTGGTGAAGGCACTCCAAGGTAGTAAACCGGCAAACAACCAGACTCCAAATGTAATGTCGCTGTTTTCGGGGAAGCCTGCAAGTTGGAGCTTTACCTTGAGAACGATCGAGAATACATAAGTGTAAATCACCAATTGCGATAGTTGATTCAGCAGCGGCCACAAATTGCCTAGAATCGAGCCTTTGTATTGAGCTTCCAAGTCCCGCCGCACCAATGTTAGCAGCAGATTGAGCTTCGTCCACCGCTGACTACTTGCGGGCCGCCTCCCGCCCGCCGTTCGGGCTTTTTGGGCAACTCCTTTCACCGTTCTCAGCAATTTTTTCGCCCTCGTTCACTACCTTCACACCGAAATCAACTCAAGCTACAATTGTGCAGCTTTTGCTAAACCGCAATTATTCCACAGCCCCGTCGTTTTGAGCAAGCATCTGCTGGAAAAGATCAGACTCGGCGGTTGAAACCGCCGAGTCTTCTGAACCGTATTAGGTCATTTTAGCCGATCGCCTCACTCACTGCCGAACCGATCGCTAGTTTTTGCTCATCGTCGTAGCCCCACCGCTGAAAAAATTCTTCATACTCGCCGCTGGCACTCTGCAAACTGGCTAGCATTTGCGACGCTACAGTTTGACAGGCTGGCATTTGCAGGATTTGAATCAAATTGCGCGATCGCCCCTGCACTCTAGCAGAACCCGCCGCCCTTTCCTCGCTTTGATGGCGCGAATGATAAACAACCATCGCCGCCGACATCGCCAAATTTTTCACCAGCAGTTCTGCTACGATCTCAGGAGTCGATCGCAGCGCCTCGATCACTCCTGGTGACGGACTGTCTGCCACCTTTCCCTCATCCGTCAGATAGGTGACAAAAAACCCCCTAGCACCGTTCGGAGTTTTCACCAGAGAAGCCACTGCTTGCTCGATCTGGGCCTGTGAAAGTCGATGGGCTTCTATTTCCGATAGTAAAGATTGAGTCAGCTCGATCGCCCCCTCAAAAGTTATGCTTTCCGATGCTAATAAAGAAGATGGAATATTCATAAAGAACTCAATAATTGTCAAGATTCCCCTAATAATTGTAAACAATTCCCGCTGCCCGATCGCAAATAAACATGGCAATCATCTCCTCCAAACAACAAACCCCCGACCCAAATCTACCCGAAGACATAGCCCCTGCCCCCCGCAAACAAGCAGCCAAACCCCAGACAGAATCGCTGCTAGAATCCCAAGAACTACCAGACGAAATCAACAACAAACAAGAAGATAAAATCCGGCCCCAGCGGTTAGCTGAATACATCGGACAAAAAGACTTAAGAGAAGTTTTGGCGATCGCAATTGCAGCAGCCAAATCTCGCGGCGAACCGATGGATCACCTGTTACTGTACGGCCCACCTGGGCTAGGCAAAACCACAATGTCGCTAATTCTAGCAGCAGAAATGGAAGTTGAATGCAAAATCACCACAGCCCCAGCCCTAGAAAAACCGCGAGATATTGTCGGATTGCTGATCAACCTCAAAGCAGGCGACGTGCTGTTTATCGACGAAATTCACCGTTTATCTAAAGTTACTGAAGAAATCCTCTACCCGGCGATGGAAGACTGCCGCTTAGATATTACGATCGGTCAAGGAAAAAGCGCCAAAATCCGTAGCATTCCCCTGAAACCCTTTACCTTGGTAGGTGCAACTACCAAAGTTGGATCGCTAACAGCTCCATTGCGCGATCGCTTCGGCCTCATCCAAAGACTACGCTACTATGAAATAGACGAACTTAGTCTAATTGTCCAAAGAACCGCCCAAGTTCTCGACACTCAAATCACCCCAGAAGGAGCCTTAGAAATTGCCCGCCGAGCTCGCGGAACACCTCGTATTGCTAACCGTTTGCTGCGACGAGTCAGAGACTACAGCGAAGTCAAAAAATTAATGCCAATCACCGCCGAAGTCGCATCAATTGCCCTCGAATTATTCAACGTCGATCCGCTAGGTTTGGATTGGACTGATCGGTGTCTTTTGACAGCAATGATCGAAAACTTTAACGGTGGGCCCGTTGGTTTAGAAACTATTGCAGCTTCCACCGGAGAAGACACTCAAACAATTGAGGATGTTTATGAACCTTACTTAATGCAAATCGGATTTTTGCAGCGGACAAGTCGGGGCAGAATTGCCACAGCGGCTGCTTGGAAACACCTAGGTTTTGTCTCACCTAAATTATTGTAGGGTGCGTTAAGTGAGTCCTCGACGCATTCCTATCAAAGAAACCGGGTTTTTCACCTCATCTGCGCTGCTCCAGCGAAAGATTTTCGTCCATCAAACCCGGTTTCTGACCTCTCCTGCGACTATTAAGTAAATCCACTTAATTAAACGTAAAATACTGATCAACCCGGATGCGGTCGGCCTGGGGCTATCCCATGACCGATCGACCCGATTTATCGATCGCAAACAAACCGAGTTTCTTGTACAATGATTGACGAGAAACCCGGTTGCTGGATGCAAAAATCAATAAACATCTGGGAACTCTTTGCCTCTGTGGTTCATTAAAGGTGACAAATCATGGCTTATTTTTGGTTTAAATCGTTTCATTTTATTGGCATTGTCGTTTGGTTTGCTGGGTTGTTTTATTTAGTAAGATTATTTGTCTATCACGCGGAAGCCGAAGAGCAACCCGAACCAGCAAAAACGATTCTCAAAGAACAATATCAAATTATGGAGAAACGTCTTTATAATTTGATTACTACGCCGGGAATGTTTGTGACTGTGATTATGGCGATCGGCTTGATTTCAACAGAACCCGATGTATTGCATGACACTTGGTTACACATTAAGCTAACATTAGTTAGCTTGTTAATAGGTTATCATTTCTATTGCGGTTGGCTGCTTAAGAAATTAGCAAAAAATGAATGCGGTTGGACTGGTCAACAATTTAGGGCGTTAAATGAAGTGCCAACTGTTTTGTTGGCAATGATAGTATTCCTAGCAGTATTCAAGCAAAACTTACCTGTTTCTTCGAGTATTGCTGCCATTCTTGCCATGATTGTATTAATGGTTGTCACCATTAATTTGTATGCCAAAAAACGCCTCAACGACCGACAAAAAAATCTCTCGTCTATTCCCCAACAAGAAGCCTAGTTAAGTCAAAGTTATTCCCCATCTCTTCCTAGGAAATGGGGTTAGTGGGTGTTTTAAAACTATCACCACACAAACAGGGAGGCGATTGTAGGTAAAATTCAGCCCTAATGAGGCAGTATACAATCATAAATTATCCGAAACCAGCCGCAACTCCCGCAACATTTTTTCTCGCTCACGCGCAATCTTAATAGCGGTTTCCCAAGTAAAAGACAGAAAAGAATCAGAATCAATCCGATCTTCATCCAAATCCATAATCACCTGCTTGAAGATATCAAATAACTTTTCTTGCAAAAAATCAATTTCATCTAAGGTTTTCGATAGGCGAATTTGTTGAATAAAATTTAAAATAGCCAAATTAAACTGATCGGCTTGATTTTTTTGTTTCTGTACAAAGCGTGATCGCAACTGCAAAAACCAAGAAGCTAAAAGCGTTGGGCAGCAGAAATTTATTTGGCATTGATGTTAAGACGCGATCGATAATGGCAAAATCAAAAGTATTCTAGTTAAAAATGAAAAGAGAAATCGGGAAATTCGGCGCGCCCGATAGGGGAGGAACGAATGCTCAATGCCCAATGCCCAATGCCCAATGCCCAATGCCCAATGCCCAATGCCCAATGCCCAATTCCCAATTCCCAATTCCCAATTCCCAATTCCCAATTCCCGATTCCCCATGTTAATATCCCTCAGAATAGAAAACTTTGCCCTAATTGACCGCCTGGATCTAGACTTTGGCCCAAGTTTGAACGTATTTACAGGGGAAACCGGGGCAGGCAAATCGATTATCCTAGATGCGATCGATGCAGTTTTGGGCGGGAAAGTCGATCGCCGAGTGATTCGCACCGGAGCAACGCGGGCAATATTAGAGGCTACCTTTGAATTGGACAAAGCCGCGGCTTTGTGGCTGGGCGAGCAAGAAATCGAACCCATAGACGGCAATTTAGCCGTTTGCAGCCGGGAAATTAACGTATCTAGCGGTGCTCTGCGCAGTCGATCGCGCTTGAACGGAATTCTCGTCAATCGGCCGTTAATGGAGCAACTGCGCGATCGCCTCGTCGAAATTACCGCCCAAGGTCAAACCGTCCACCTCGGACAAGAAACCCTGCAACGAGAATGGCTCGATTTATACGGCGGCAAAAAACTCACTGAGGCGCGTGAGACAATCACCGCAGCGTGGCTAGGAACCAGCACCGCCAAAACAGCCCTCAAACGCAGACGACAATCAGAACAACAGCGCCTACAAAGACTTGATTTACTACAATACCAAGTCGGAGAACTCAGCGAAGCCCACATCGAAGACCCCAGCGAACTCGAACACCTAGAACAAGAATCAATCCGCCTGGGCCACATCGTCGAATTGCAGCAGCAGAGTTACAAAGTTCACCAAGCCCTTTACCAAAACGACGGCGACAGCGCATCAGCCGCCGACTTGTTGAGCAAAGCCGAACTAATTTTAAACGACATGGTAGTTTACGATGCCCAGTTGCAACCAATCCTCGAAATGGTCAGCGATGCTTTAGCCCAAGCCACAGAAGCCAGCAGCCAAATTAGCAGCTACGGCGAACGATTAGAAGCAGATCCCGAAAGACTCGAAGAAGTAGAAGACAGGATTCGCGAACTTAAACAAATTTGCCGCAAATACGGGCCGCTCTCTGAAGCGATCGCCTACTACCACAGCATCCAAAACGAATTAAACGAACTTTTAGAAGGAGGCGAGTCAATGGAAGCCTTAGAACTCGCATATCAGACCGCATTAGAGCAATTAAAAGACGCTTGCAGCCACCTCACCATCCTGCGGCGCGAAGCAGCCATCAAACTCGAAACCCATCTAGTAGCAGAACTTAAGCCGTTAGCAATGGAAAAAGTGCAATTTCAAGTTGCAATCTCGCCTTGTACTCCAACCGCCACCGGTGCTGACCAAATCGCCTTTTGTTTCAGCCCCAATCCGGGGGAACCTCTACAACCCTTGGGGGCGATCGCCTCCGGGGGAGAAATGAGCCGCTTTCTGCTGGCTATCAAAGCCTGTTTTTCCCAAATCGAAAGTGCGGGTACGCTGATTTTTGACGAAATTGACACCGGAGTCTCCGGGAGAGTCGCCAGTGCGATCGCCAAAAAGCTTTATCAACTCTCCGACAAAAACCAAGTTTTGTGCGTCACCCACCAGCCTTTGATTGCCGCGATGGCTGATTTTCATTTTCGGGTGAACAAAGAAACAATTGAAGCAGAATCAACTATCGGTCAAGCAGCCAACTCCGAACCGGGTGAACGGACGGTAGTTAGAGTTGCGGCCCTCAACAGCCAGCAGCGACGGGAAGAACTCGCCCAACTCGCCAGTGGCAGATCTGCCACAGAGGCGATCGCCTTTGCCGAATCCCTGCTTGTTGAAGCCGCCGGATTGCGGCAAAGTCAGTCCGCCAAACCTTGAAAGTAGCAGAATTGCTCCCGAATCGGCAATCAACAATAGTCTTGTACTCTCCCAAACGGGTGTTCTTAAATCTGATTCAGGGTTTCAAGGAAGTTAGGAGAGTTAAAAAAACAGTTTCAACGCCCAAAACTGCCAAAAAATCTCCAACCGACAACGGACGATCGAACAGCGTCAAACTCAGTCCCTGAAAACCCGATCCGACTTTCCAGGCGATCGGGGGGTCAAAAGGCGGAGTTTTTTGGGAGCCGGAGGTTACACTGAACATAGCAACCGCAAACCTTACAAAAAAAGCTCACAGCCCCCTGATGTTAGTTCCGGGATGCCAGCGTATAGCAAAATTGACAGAAATTCTAGTTAAAAACCACAATTGTGTACAGAAGGGCACACATCACTAACAACTGGTGGTGTCACAATTGCGGCTATTCCTATCAAGCCATCCCTTTTTCAATGCCACAGCACGCATTCCTGTTCCTGCGGGCGATCGGCTCTTCGACAGCCCAAACCTACTTCAACCGGGTGCGCACAAGGCCAAAATCAGTTAATAAACCATTAAAACACCATTCGCAATCTCTAAAAAGATTCCAGCAATTGCACAGCGGCCTTACCGACTGACTCGCAGTTGAGCAGCAATTTCAACAGAAATCCCCTTGCCCAAGGCCCCGACTTCTGTAAACTGGGAAATAGTTTCACAGATACTTCAGTCTTGTGCGACCTGTGACCCAAAAAATGAACTTGCCCGCTGTCCTAGCTTAGACTAACCCTTACACTAATAAGCTTCTGTAAAGGTCTATGAATTCTCCTGCATCTTCCACCAATTACTCTTCTCTCGACAACGTGATAGATGTCACTCCTATCGGCAGTGAAAATAATCATCAAGAACGCTACTCCGCCCCTACGCCTCCGCCCCCTCCTCCTGTTGCTGCCCCTGCTAGCAGTGCCATTATCCCGCGGCAAGGAGTCACCAACATTCTTGCCAACCTAAATAAGGAAAGTTCCGTAGCAGCAGTTAAGGAAGTAGAAGAAAAACTTAAGGTTGTCAATCAAACCCTGGGAATGCTCGACAACATCCTGGAGAGCGAGGGATTTGACGCTATCCTCAATGATATGTTGCAGTCGATTACCCTCAAAACAGGGGAATTACTGAGTGCCGATCGCACCACGATATTTTTATTAGACGACAACAAAAGTGAACTCTGGGCGCTCGTCGCTAAAAACGAAAAGGGCGAAAGCATAGAAATCAGATTTCCCGCCCACGTGGGTATTGCCGGAGAAGTAGCCACGGAGAAAAAAGTGGTTAACATCCCTTACGATTTTTACAACGACTCGCGATCGGCTAACGCCAAAAAAACCGATGAAATAACGGGCTACCGCACTTATACGATGCTGGCAATGCCCCTGGTAAAGGAAGAAACAAACGAGTTAGTAGCTGTCGTTCAACTGATTAATAAATTAAAACCGAATCACGACAATCACAGTACAATTCACGAAAAAATCGACACGAGTGGATTCACGGAAGAAGACGAACGAGTTTTCAATGAATTTGCTCCCTCAATTCGTCTGATTCTCGAATCCTCCAAATCTTTCTACGCAGCAACTCAGAGACAGCGGGCCGCCACGGCGCTGATGAATGCCGTAAACGCTCTTTCTAAGAGCAGTCTCGACTTAGAAGATACCCTAAAAAGGGTGATGGATCAGGCAAAAGAACTCATGAATGCCGATCGCAGCACCCTGTGGCTGATCGACGAAGATAAAAATGAACTGTGGACGAAACTCCCCAACATCGAAGGCAAACTTACAGAAATTCGCATACCCAGAACCGCAGGTTTTGCAGGCATAGTTGCCCAATCCAGCGAACCGCTGCTGATTCCCTTTGACGTGTACAACGACCCCCGCGCCGCCGTTGCCCGAGCAACCGACGAAAAAACAGGCTACCGCACTTGCAGTATGCTGTGTATGCCAGTGTTTAACTCAGACCAAAAATTGATTGGAGTTACACAGTTAGTCAACAAAAAACGACAAGGAGAATTCCCTCCCTACAACCCAGCAGATTGGCCGCACGCCCCCGAACAGTGGAAAGCGAGTTTCAATAAAAACGATTTGGAATTCATGAAGTCGTTTAACATCCAAGCCGGAGTGGCGCTGCAAAATGCCAAACTGTTTGCAGAAGTCAAACAGCAAGAACAAAGACAAAAAGATATGCTGCACGCCCTCACTAACGGCGTCATTTCTACCGATAAAAAAGGCAATATAGTAGCGACCAATCCCAGTGCCAAAAAATTATTACTGGGTGAGAGCAAGACCGAATTAGCCGAAGGTCAATCTTTGCGCGAGTTAATTAAGTTAGAAAAAGGCGATTTTGCCAAGTGGTTCGATGCGTCTTTGTCTCCCAAAAACGATAAAGATCGCCAGCAGTATTACCCGGATCGAGTTTTGCTTTCCTGTGAAGGAAAACCGCAGAGTATCAATCTCTCGATTAACTCAATGACGGATGCTACTGACTCCAACAAGGTCAACGGTGCATTAGTCGTTATGGAAGATATTAGCGAGGCCAAGCAAGTCAAAAACTTGATGTACCGTTATATGACCCCCGAAGTAGCCGAAGCGCTGTTAGCTTCAGGGGATCATGGATTGGGCGGCAAGCGTAAAAACGTTTCGGTGCTGTTCTCAGATATTCGCGGGTATACCACACTTACGGAAAAATTGCAAGCCGAAGAAGTGGTGGTGATGCTCAACAAATATTTTGAAGTGATGGTAGATGTTGTATTCGAGTACGGAGGCACTCTCGACAAATACATTGGCGATGCTCTGATGGCAGTTTTCGGCTCTCCGGCGCCCCTAGAAGATCATGCTTGGTGCGCGATGCAAACCGCCGTGAAAATGCGATCAGAACTGAACAAATTCAATGAAGAGCGCATAGCTAATGGCGAGTTGCCAATCAGTATCGGTATGGGCATACATTCCGATCAAGTTGTCAGCGGCAACATCGGCTCAAGTAAGCGCATGGAATTGACTTCTATCGGAGACGGCGTAAACCTCGCCTCTCGCTTAGAAGGCGCTAGCAAGCAGTACGGCACTGACTTGATCATCAGCGACAATACCTACAAAGAATACAAAGAGCGACTCCACGTGCGGGAACTAGACTTTATTACCGTTAAAGGCAAAAGCGAACCCGTAATCGTTTATGAACTTGTCGGCATCTGCAAGGGATACTCAGCAGTTGGCGACGACCTCAACGACACACAGCAACAAGTTGTAGAACATTACAATAAGGCTCGCGAACATTACAAGACACCAGTCACTCAAAAACTAACCGATGATGAGGTGAAAAAAATCTTAGATAATGTCGCGCAAATGCCGGAGCCAGAAATTAAGAAACTTTCCTACAGTGTTGAGAAACAGTTGGAACAGGAACTTAAAAAGTTGTTACATCAACTGAAAAAGCTGTCAGAGTACGATTCCAAAAATCTGTCCGAAGCAGACAAACTGATCGTGCTGTTGCAGCCAGAAATCCAACTGCTGAAATTGGAAGGTCTCAAAAACCTCTCGGAAGATGAAGCCAAAATTCTGCTGCAAGCAAAAATTAAGCAGCTATCAGCAGATGAGGTGAAAAACTTGCAAGAGGGCGAAGTCAAAAAACTGTTGGAAGCAGATATCTTAGAACCGTCAAATCCCAAAATTAAGAGGCTGAAACCCGCAGAGATTAGGCAGCTATTGCAGGCTAAAATTAAAAGCCGGGCCTCCCAGACAGTTGCAGAAAAGTTAGATGAGGAATTTGAAAATCTGGGATTAGATCGCGTCAAAAAACTCCTCGGCGAGTTTAAGAAAGCTTTAGAACCAAAAGCCAAGCAAGCTTTTAGAGAGGCGGAACACGAATTTAACCTCGTTCTGGAAGTTGAACCCAAAAACAAGGCAGCTAAATTACACGTCGATCGCTGTGGGCTATATAAGCTCAGCCCTCCCGACGTACTAAACTGGGACGGGGTGTGGAATCTCACAGAAAAATAGCAGCGGCGCCTGGGTGCGGACGGGGCGATCGCGATCGCCCCGCCCTCCCATCCGACCAATTAACATTAATATCCTGTTGGGGCAATTTTAAATCAGCTCTAACAGGTATGATTGTTAGATAACCAGACGTGGACTGAGGCTTTGCCTCGCGATCGCCAGATACCCCTGTTTTGCGGTGTTTGGCGACAACAAACTAAGCACTTCTACCTTCAGAAGAGCTTCCAAAAGAGTTAGGACTTGCGCCAGCATTACCTAGTTTCTAAAAAAAATCTGGGGAAAAGGTGACGCAATATCAACTCAAAAACCGGGTTTTTCACCCCGCCCCCGTAAGTCTTAATAACTTTGGCGGCTCCTAAAAGCAGCTTGCTTTCAGCAGAAAGCTAACGTTCTAGTCTTAGATATAGAAAACTACTAGCATCAGTTATGGATAATTGGAATTCGCAATCGGGAGATATTGAGTCGGTAGATCAGGTTTACCAACTATTGCTAGAGATTGCCCGCAGTTCGCTGTCAGATATCCCTAGAATCCCCGAAAACATCACTCTAAAGTCTCTTCCCCTGCTCCAAAAATTACAAAGCATTCAGCAAAGACCACAGGTGCAAGCGTTTAAATCTGATTCGTTTTCGGTCAGCGATCTCGAATGGGTGGCTCAAGTCCGCCAACTGCTCGAAGAACTGACCCACCAGTCTTTGTCCGAACGGCCAAAAATGCCAGAAAACATGGCGGGAAGAGCTTTGACTCTGGCAGATAAGGCACAAAGCATCAAAGAAACCATAGAAAATGCAGCCGGCAGTCCAAAAGATGAAGATGAGAGTTCCTTCGAGTCTCCAGATGCGTTGCTGAATCTCTTGCACCAGAGTTTAAAAACTCAGCGCGCCAAAAGCTACAAACCCGATGCCCCCGAATGGCAGCAAGTCTTGAGCCTGCTCGACGTAGTGCAGTCAATTTACAAGCAAATTCAACGTTAAAATGACATTAAATGACAAATGACGTGCGATCGCTCGACACTATGTATCACAGGCTCGATCGCCACACCGCAAATATTCAGTAGGGAGACTAGGAGCAAGGCAAGTTGCCCGACATCAGGGCAGTTCAACCAAAACATGAGGTTGGCGATCGATCCCGACGAAATGATTGCGAGTTCGATTCCGCTCAAATAAACTCGGGCGCATCAAAACATCGACGGAATCAGACTCAGTACGTGACGCAGCGATCGAGTTCTAGATCCCAAAAATAGCCACTCGCTTTGGAAAAATCCGCCTGCCGCGCGGAAATTTGTGGCAAAGTGCCGTAAGGAAATATGTCTCGACAATAATAAAGCTTTGGAGAAAGCCCGATCGCTCTTAAAATGCTATGAAAGGGGTTGAACAATGGGAAATGGGAAATTTGAGATTCAAATCCCAATCCCCAGTCAAAACCTGTAGCGGTTCTCAGGAAAGCTCAACTTTACTTATAGCAACTAGCTCTGCATCGCCCAAGTCTGGGGATTGCACAGCGAGGGCTAAAAAAGTAAGGTTCGCCCACAAACACTGATATCGCATTCACCCCCGCTCACCTGTTAACTTGGAGATATTATTGTGGACTTATCGCTAATTCCGGCACGACCAAAACCAGGAGTGCTCAATGTGCTGATCGAAATCACCGCCGGTAGCAAAAACAAATACGAGTTTGATAAAGAGATGCAAGCCTTTGCACTCGATCGGGTGCTTTATGCCTCAGTGCAATACCCTTGCGACTATGGCTTCATACCCAACACCTTGGGCGACGACGGCGACCCGCTCGACGCTATGGTGATGATGGATGAGCCCACATTTCCAGGGTGCGTCATTGCGGCCCGCCCGATCGGAATGCTGGAAATGATCGACGGAGGCGACAGAGATGAAAAACTGCTGTGCGTTCCCGACAAAGACCCCCGTTACACTCATGTGAAGTCCCTCAAAGACGTAGCGCCCCACCGCTTGGACGAAATAGCCGAATTTTTTAGAACCTACAAAAATTTGGAGAAAAAAGTAACCGAAATTCTGGGTTGGCAAGATGTCGATCTAGTAATGCCGTTAGTCGAAAAGTGCATCGCAGCCGATCGCAAATAAGCCCTCCTGCGCCGATACCCTCGACTGCAACCCGACTAAAAATTTAGGAAGCCGAACTTAACGCAACCGATCCGCGTCTAGGACGTGCAGTCGAGGAGAGGGTGGGTAAAATATCAAATCATTGGTGAATGCCGAGCCATCGGAACGGCATTCCTCAACCATCCACCCCGGCCACAATCTTGAAAAAAAATACTACTCATACAGCAAGATTAAGCGCAAATTATCAGCAAGCTTGCGAATGCGTTCTAGTTTTGAGGAAAGTGTACCCGAACACTGACATCAACGCTATCTTAATCTCAGGACTGTTCCGCACGCCGGGCAGCCCACTTGCTGCAAAAATGGTCTCTCAAGCGTGACATTTGTGACACCAACCCACCGGGTAAGGTTGAGGCAGATCGCAGCCCAAGTGTTCGATAAGTCTGATTTCCGGGTTCGGTACTGGGATAATTTTCCTATAAGGCGTTTTATAGTACGGATTGCTAAAAAACTAAAAACTAAAAACTAAACACTAAGATCTCAACTGCCAAGTTCCTGCGCCCAAACCTAAAAAAGATGCCAGATTCCGCACCCTCTCAAGCCAATCCACAGCCTTCCGATCAGAAAGCCACTATGGAAAATAGTCCTTTGACCGAGTTTGTCGTTCAGTTTTGGGGCGTGCGGGGTAGCATAGCCACCCCCGGCAGCAAAACAATTCGCTACGGAGGTAACACCTCTTGCGTAGAAATGCGGTTGGGCGAAAAACGCCTGATCTTTGACGGCGGCACGGGTTTGCGAGTTCTGGGTATCAATCTACTGCGCCAAATGCCGGTGGAAGCCCATATGTTTTTCAGTCACACTCACTGGGATCACATTCAAGGATTCCCATTTTTTGTCCCAGCTTTTATTAAGGGCAATTGTTTTCATATTTACGGAGCGATCGCCCCTAACGGCACTACAATCAAACAGCGTCTGGCAGACCAAATGCACCACCCCAATTTTCCAGTCCCTATCCAGGTGATGCAGTCAGACCTCAAATTTAACGATTTGACGCCGGGGGATATTGTCGAACTCGATGATGTGAAAATCGAAACGGCACTGCTCAATCACCCCAATACTGCGATCGGATATCGAGTCACCTGGCAGGGACACACGGCCGTCTACTGCACCGATACAGAGCATTTTCCCGATCGGCTCGACGAGAATGTGGTACACCTAGCTCGCGACGCCGACGTGCTGATTTACGACGCCAACTACACCAACGAAGAATATTACGACTTCAAAAACCCGAAAGTTGGCTGGGGACACTCGACTTGGCAAGCCGGAGTAGAAATAGCAAAAGCTGCGGGAGTCAAAAAGATCGTGATGTTTCATCACGATCCTAGTCATGATGACAATTTTCTCGATGGCGTTGAAGCAGACGTGCAAGCAGTGTTCGCCAATAGCTGCTTGGCCCGCGAAGGCATGAGCATACCAGTGATCTAGAAAACCAATCCATCATGCGGGCTGGCAAAAAACTCCTCCAGACCGCAGAAATTAGCAGCCAGAACGCAGAAACAGAATGAATCACGAAACTCTCCACAACCATCGCTCTCGTGGCTTGCGGAAGCTTTACTCAACATTACTGGTGTTGATAATTGTCTGTTGTACCGGAGGCGGATTGGTGGCAGCCCAGACTGCCAATTCCAACACTCCGGCGCGACTTGCTCAAGTGTCTGCCGTTGAGGATAATGGAACTGTCGATCGCATCCCCGAACGCTACCAACTCGGACAGCAACTCTACCTAGAAAACTGCGCCACCTGTCACATCGGCTTACCCCCACAAGTATTGCCAACAGAAACCTGGCGTCGATTGCTGCAAGATCCCCAGCACTACGGACAAACCCTGAAACTCCTAGTAGACCCGCCCAGGCTGCTAGTCTGGAACTACTTACAAACTTATTCGCGTCCCCAAGCCAAAGACGAAGAACTCGCCTACAGAGTCGCCAGCTCTCGCTATTTCAAAGCTTTGCACCCCAGAGTCAAGCTGCCGCAACCAGCAAATATCAGCAGTTGTGTGACTTGTCACCCCGGTGCATCTAAATACAATTTCCGCAAGCTTACCCCCGAATGGGAAAACTCCCCGTAGTAGAAGAATCGGCGGTTAAAACCGCGTCTATACAAGCTTGCACCCGACGGGAGCGGGTTGAAGAGCGAGCGATTACAATATCCTCTTAAGTCCGCGTCGGCGGACATCGTTTGTGTAGGCGCGGTTTCAAGAGACTGTTGGCGAATTAAAAAAGGGTGAAACCAAACATCCCGTAATCCTGGCAAGAGAACTATGATAAGGCAGAGGTAAAAAGAGCGGAAAAACGAGATACACGGGTCAAGCCAATCGGAATGTTGCGCCAAAATGCCCACATTCTTGACAGATTCATTGCAGCAGCAGTCATAATATGTTGCAGACGAGTTTTGGCAAGACCCATGTAACGAGCGTCACGCAAACCAAAAACACGAATTCCTTGAGACAGCGAACTTTCAACACCGGCCCTGAGGGCATAACGCTGCTTAAAATCCAGGGTATGTTGTCTAGCCCTACCCTTGGCTAGAGCTTCGTAAAGAGGTTGAGGTTTGAGAGTCAGAACACGAGCCTGTGCGGGCGAATGAGTACATTGAGAGCGAACAGGACAAGCGGCGCAATCGGGGCGACGAAAACGTACTTGAATGACCGGATTGCCATAGTTATCCGAGCGTTGATGCCAGGATTTGCTGATGCGCCCTTGCGGACAAGTAGCATGGCGATGGTCCCAATCAACGGTAAAACAAGAAAGCTCAAAGCCCAGCTTAGCTTTTTCTTGCCAACTAGAGTCAGGCGGTACAGGGCCAAGAAGCTCAATACCTAATTGTGTCTCACGCTTTGAGCAAGTGTTGAGCATCAACATAAGCAGTATCGACAATATGTTGTTGTGGTAACAGGTGTTTATCAGCTAAAGCTTGATGAATCACCTGAGTCATTTCTACATCTCCAGTGGTGGCGGGTGTCGTTTCCACATTGGTAATTAAATGAGGTAAATCTCGATCGCAAGTTTCTGTAAGATGTACTGTATAACCTGTCCAATTAGTATCTCTTTTTGTCCGATTGCGAGCCTCGATATCATAAGGGGAAGTAATTAACTGCTTGTGGGGCGGTAAATTATCAGCTTCTCGCCAATAAACTTTACCTTTGCACCACCCATATTGCTGTATCCAGACACAGCGTAAAATTTCTACCGCTTTTAGCTGACGTAACCATTCAGGACTCAAGGGGTCATACAAAGCTGACAATAAGTGATGACCATCACAGCCAATAGTCAATACCAAGCTTTGTTTTTCGGTTTCAGATTTCGGCAAACGATACTGCTCAAATCTCGTGCCATAACGCTCAGACCAATCCTGATTGACTACTGTTAATAACCATTCATCGGCAACTGTTGCTAACTGATTTAAAGCATGACGTAAAGTTTCTCCAACGCATTCGAGGCGGTTCATTTTGCGGATGGCTCCGATGACATGGGTGGAGTCAGTTCTGGCTTTCCCCCTGGCTTTGAGCCATCCTTTGTCCATAAAATGTCCTAACATTTTATCAAGTAATTGGCTTTCACGTCCCGCAGCAATTAATCGACTTCTCCATTCACTTAAAACTGAATAATTAAAACCGCTATCTGTAATTTCTAGTCCCAGAGCATACTTCCAGTCTATACGGCTTCTGACCGCTTCTGCTGCTTGTCGGTCAGTCAATCCCTCGGCAAATTGCATCACACTGATTAATGCTAATTGCCCTGGTGATAATGCAGTTTGACCGCAGTCGGCTCGAAACAAGGTGATAAAGTCAGTATCCAAGTACAGCACTCCTAATTCGTCGCGCATTTTCATATATGGATTGCCTTTGGGAAAGGAGGTTCGTGCTACGGAGGCGGTCATTTCAGGAATTGACGACCAGTCGCGGGGGTGAAGAGTCATAATAAATTATTTAATATGGTGTCTTATTACAATACTTAGGACAGTTTTTTAACGGCCTTGTAAGCCTCGCGCGAGGAAGCCCTGCCATTTTTAACGCATTTTAGGAAACTTAGGGCGCTTACTTAGGGCTTGCTGAATAATTGATCGCTTTTTGGTGATCGGGAGTGATCGATTATTCAACCAGAGTTAGACATGAGTT
>NZ_JAUBVR010000169.1:0-2355 GCF_036705955.1 Microcoleus sp. A6-C6
TTTTTCGTAACTCATTTTTGATGCGTTGAACTTCTATTTATTTGACAATTATATCAGACTTTCGCAGGAGGTCTAGTGCTAACTTCGCCCAGGTGAAACAGAATTCAGCACAGATTTATTTAGACATTACACGTCAAGCGATACAGCATTTGAGAGAAACGGTGAACCAACCCGATCGCTTAATTGGGACTAGCTACGATGAAACAGTGATGCTGCCAAAGCACCACCAGAATAACAATTTCTCGATAATCGCCATGACCTACCTCTACAAACTGATAGTTGCCTACTACTTTGGCAATTATCCGGCTGCCCTCGACTACATCGCCCAAATCAAGCCCTGTTTGATGGCACTATCGGGAGCGGCTCACGTTCCCATTTTCCATTTTCATGCCGCCCTAACTCACTTGGCACTCTGCCCCACCCAGCCAGAACCCCAGCAAGCCGAAATACTTGAGCAAGCAGCAAGCCATGAAATAATTCTGCGCCGAGCGATGCAGAATGCTCCGATGAATTATCAGCATAAGGTGGATTTGGTAGAAGCAGAAAAATGTCGAGTGTTAGGAAAGAACTATGAAGCAGGGGATTGTTACGATCGCGCCATTTTTGGAGCAAAAGCCAACGAATATATTAACGAAGAAGCTTTAGCAAACGAACTAGCAGCCAAATTCTATCTCAATTGGGGTAAAGAGAAAGTTGCCGCAGGTTATATGCAAGAAGCCTATTACTGCTATTCCCGTTGGGGAGCTAAGGGCAAAACTGATGATTTGGAAAACCGCTATCCCGAATTGCTCCGCCCAATTTTACAGCAGCCAGACTCCTCGGTGACAATGTTAAGCACACTATCAACGATCGCATCTCCCGGCTATTCCCTTCACTCCAACACCCGCAAAAGTTCTAGCAGTTCTAGCATCAATACAACCCTTGATTTTGCTGCCATTCTCAAAGCCTCCCAAGCACTTGCGAGGACGATTCAGTTAGAGGATCTGCTCTACCAACTCACCCAAATTATTCTGCAAAATTCCGGTGGCGATCGCTGTGCGTTAATCTTACCTTCGGAGAATCAAGTTTGGGAAGTACGGGCGATCGCCACACCCACCGCCACCGAACTGTACACCGAACCCCTGGAAAATAACCCCAATCTCCCCGTTAAACTGATTCAATATGTCAAAAACACTCACAAAGTCGTGGTGATTGACGATCTAGAAACCGATTTACCCGTAATTGATAATTATTTGACACTACAGCAGCCGAAAAGTGTCCTGTGTTTACCCGTTCTCAATCAAGGAAATTTGGTTGGTATTTTGTATCTCAACAATCGCTTAACCAGTGGTGTGTTTACCAGCGATCGCATCATTATTCTCGACTTCCTCTGCACCCAAGTGGCTATTTCTCTAGAAAATGCGCGGCTTTACAATCAAGTCCAGCAGACTCTCACCGACTTGCAAAATGCTCAATTACAAATAGTCCAAAGTGAAAAAATGTCGGCGCTAGGTAACTTAGTTGCCGGTGTCGCTCACGAAATCAACAATCCCGTCGGCTGTATTATTGGCAACGTTGGTGCTGTCCAAGATTCCATCAATGATCTATTTGGGCTGATTGACCTCTATCAAGAGGAACTCCCGCAACCTAGCCCCACCATTGAAGAAGAATTAGAGACAATTGACCTAGAATATTTACGCTCTGATTTACCCAAGTTAATCAGAGCGATGAAAGATGGGGGCGATCGCATCACCAGCATCAGCAAGAGTCTCCGCACTTTCTCCCGTGCTGATAGCGACCAAAAACAAAAGTTCAACCTCCACGAAGGGATTGATAGTACCATCTTGATTTTACGCCATCGCCTCAAAGCTAATGAGACTCGTCCGGCGATTGAAGTTGTCACAAACTACGGGAAAATTCCGGCGATCAATTGCTTTCCCGGTCAATTAAATCAGGTGTTTATGAATATTCTTGCCAATGCGATAGATGCGTTGGATGAATCAAATATAGGTCGGACTTTTGCCGATATTCAGGCGAATTTTAACTGCATTTCCATTACAACCTCCGTCGAAAATAATCTGGTTAAAATCACTATTACTGATAATGGAAAGGGGATGAATTCAGAGGTAAAACAAAAAATATTTGACCATTTATTTACTACAAAAGCCGTTGGCAAAGGAACAGGATTGGGATTGGCGATCGCAAAGTCTATTGTGGTCGAAAAACATGGCGGTTCCCTGAACGTTAATTCTATACTGGGATCGGGAACAGAATTTATCATCACCTTACCCCTTCAGGGAAAATAAACAGATTAACTTTTCCCTGACATTCAGACTCATTCAACAAACCCATCATTAACTTTCCGCCAATAATAAC
>NZ_JAUBVR010000078.1:0-27791 GCF_036705955.1 Microcoleus sp. A6-C6
CACGATTCTCCCGAAAAACGGTGCTTTCTATTTGGAAGTGTCTTACGAGGTAGAATGCCAGCAGCATAATTTAGATCGCAGTCAAGCATTATCAATTGATCTGGGAACTGCCGACAATTTAGCTGCTTGTGTTGACACGTTGGGAAATTCTTTCTTGCTCGACGCTCGCGTTATGAAGGCGATGAATCAGCTTTGGAACAAAAAAATAGCGACCAGGAAAGAAGGGAAGCCCACAGGTTACTGGGATAGTTGGCTAGACCGCGTAACCCGCAAGCGCAATCACCAGATGCGCGATGGCATCAATAAAGCTGCGAAGCTAATTGTTGACCATTGTTTGAAACACGGTATCGGCAATCTGGTAATTGGATGGAACCAAGGGTTTAAATCCAATGTTGATATGGGCAGTCTGAACAATCAAAAATTTGTTCAGATGCCTTTGGGTAAGTTGAAAGAGCGCTTAAATCAACTTTGTGATTTACACGGAATTCAATTCACTGAAACAGAAGAAGCATACAGCTCCAAAGCTAGCTTTCTTGATGGAGACTCCCTACCCAGATACGGTGAAAAACCGCTGGGGTGGAAAGCATCTGGACGGCGAATTAAACGCGGATTGTATCGCTCTGCGAACGGAAGTTTAGTTAATGCGGATCTTCACGGTGCCGCTAATATTCTCAGAAAAGTAGCTAGTAAGTTAGGTGTAAAACTTGACCGACTGGGTAGACGGTGTTTGGCTACCGTAGCGAGAATCAGGCTTTAGTAATAACTAAAGTTATTCTGTCAGCAGAATCGAGCGTGGCTTCAGCCCGCTTGAGTGTCAATTCTGAAACTGGTATAACGGTTCTCAAGCGTGGTGAGGAGAGCCTCATGCCCTATGCCCTATGCCCTATGCCCTCATCTTTCTAAGAAAGGCTATATAACGAATACTTGCACAATTTTATTGGTTTGTTGGATATAGCAAAGCGAAACCAAAACCTATTTGTTCGGTACGAGTACCTCAACCCAACCTAATTTATGAGGCGATTTTCCCGTTTGGCGAAGATCTTGTTTAACAAAAAACCAGCTCTCATCCCCATGCCTGAAGTCACTGGATGTTACCTGTATACTTTTTAACTAGGCAGCGATACGGTGCGTCAGACCAAAAACTCGAATTACCCGACTCCCTGCCTGCAGACTGGCGCTGCGCCAGCAGCCAGGATTCAGGAAACAGCAGTAAAATTGCTCCTGAGTTGATAATTTCGGACGGACAACACACACTCGGCAAGATGAAACTGCGTCGGAAAACACTATCAATAGTTGGCATTACCATCGCTGGATTGACTGGCATTCTCTATGCAGCCTCCTCCAGTATCCTTTTGGGCAGCCTTGTCAAAGCAGAGGAACAAGAAGCCACACAGGTTGTTAAGGGAGTGCTCAGCGTGTTCGGGCAAACCGCAGACGACTTCAACTCGCGCTTTGCCGACTGGTCAGCCTGGGACGACACCTACGCTTTCATCCAAAATGGTAACAAAGAATTCATCGCCTCAAATTTGATTCCCGAAGGACTGGCTAATGTGAGAGTTAACATAGCCCTATTTGTCAATACTTCGGGCAAAATAGTTTACGGTACGGGTTTCGACAGCCAAAAGGTGAAACTAACGCCTGTTCCAGAAGCCTTAAAACAGCACATTTCTCTGGGCGACCCGTTGTTGCAGCACCCCAACGTCAACAGCAGCCTCGCCGGTATTCTGCTGCTACCGTCAGGGCCGATACTGATTACTTCCCGGCCAATTGTCACTACAAAAAGCACTGGCCCGATTCGAGGCACGCTGGTATTCGGGCGCAATTTGGATGCTGCGGGCATTGCCAAGCTTTCTAAAATTACTCGCTTGCCGCTGATTGTACACAGCGTTAATGAGGCTGAGTTGCCGGCTGACTTTCGGAATGTGCGCGATAAACTGTCGGCAAAAAAATCGATTTTGGTGCGTCCTGTCACCGAAGATTTGATGGCGGGTTATGCTTTGATCCGGGATATTTACGATCGACCAGCGTTACTTCTACGGGTGGATATGCCCAGAGAAATCTACCGCCAAGGTCAAACCAGTTTGCTGTACCTGCTGGTGTCTGTAGGCTTAGCGGGAATCGGATTTATCGGCTGCACTCTGCTGCTGATAGAGCGTCTGGTGCTTTCTCGGTTGAGCAGTTTGGCTTCATCAGTGAACCGCGTCAGTAGTAGCCAAGACCTCTCGGTGCGACTGCCGGTCACGGGCGAAGACGAGTTGTCCGACCTTGCCCATACTATCAATGGAATGCTCGGGGCGATCGCCAGCGCCGAAAACGAACAACTAGAAGAAAAAGCCCGCTACCGAGCCGTAGTCGAGCAAGCTACAGACTGCATTTTCCTGTGGGACGCTCAAACCAAACACCTTTTAGAAGCCAATACAGCCTTTAGAAACTTGCTCGATTACAGTCTTGATACGATTTCGCAACTGACTATTTACGATATCGTCGCTTACTCCAAAGACCTAATTGACAGCAATATCGAGTCCCTGCTGGCGGACAAACAATTCAGAATTGGCGAAGTTCTCTACCTGCGCCGAGACGGTTCCTGCGTAGACGTGGAAGTAAGTGCCAGCGTGATTTCCTACGGCGGCCGCGAGATTATTTGCACTGTTGTCCGCGACATTACCGAGCGCAAGCAAGCCGAAGTCGAACTCCGAGCCTCGGAAGAACGCTACAGACTTTTGTTTAAAAATAATCCCCATCCGATGTGGGTTTACGATTTAGAAACTCTGGAATTTATAGCCGTCAATCAGGCTGCTATCCACCACTACGGCTACACTCGCGACGAATTTCTCAACATGACCGTTGCAGATATTCGTCCGAGCCCAGAACTACCGACATTGCTAGAAAATATATCCCAAGTAGATACCAGTATTGATTTTGCCGGTGTGTGTCAGCACCAGACCAAAAACGGCACAATTATTGATGTAGAAATTACTTCTTATACCCTGATATTTGATAGCAGAAATGCTGAATTAGTGCTGGCTCACGACGTGACTGACCGCTTGCAAGGCGAGGCAGAACTGTACAAAGCAAAGGAAGCCGCAGAAGCAGCTAATTTGGCTAAAAGTCAGTTTTTGGCTAACATGAGCCACGAACTGCGAACTCCTCTGAATGCGATTATCGGTTACAGCGAGATTCTGCAAGAAGATGCTTTAGATTTTGGCGAAGACAATTTTGTGGAGGATTTGGCAAGAATTCACAATGCAGGCAATCATTTACTGGGATTGATTAATGATATTCTGGACTTGTCGAAGATTGAAGCAGGTCACGCGGAATTTGAATTAGAAAATTTTGACTTGTTCGAGGCAGTTCAAGATGTAGCGAGAACTGTTGAACCGCTATTTTTCCGAAATGCCAATCGGCTGAATGTTGAGTGTCCTCAGAATATTGGCGAATTGCATTCGGATAAAATTAAGCTTACTCAAATTTTGTTTAATTTGCTCAGCAATGCAGCTAAGTTTACTCGGCAAGGGAAAATTACACTCAGCGTTGAAAGAATTAAAAATGACGAAAATAGTTGGGATGGTGAACAGTTAATTTTTCAATGTACTGATACGGGAATTGGGATGACTCCGGAACAGCTACAAAAGTTATTTCAACCTTTTACGCAAGCTGATGCTTCGACTACTCGCAAGTACGGAGGTACGGGTTTGGGTTTGGCAATAGCGCAGAAATACTCTCAGATGCTGGGGGGAGAAATTACGGTGAATAGCGAGTTGGGCAAGGGGTCAACTTTTACTCTCATGTTGCCGGCAAAATTGTCATCTAGCCCAATACGCTTAGATTAGCGCTCTCAAACGAATTTGATCTCACGATTTGATCGGAAATACAGGCATCTAATTGCCAGTAGGGAACGGCACTGCCTTCGGAAAGTCTCCACAACCCTGGAACGCTTTGTAATCTCTCGTTTACCGCCGAGGGCAGATCCCCCTAAATCCCCCTTAGGAAGGGGGACTTTGATCCACTTCTGGTTCCACCCTTTTTTAAGGGGGGCTAGGGGGATATGGTCTTAATTATCAGACAGAAGACAGGTGATACATTTGACCTGGTTGTTGACACTCCGAAAGGCGCGGCGCCGTGTCCTGGCTTTTGCCGTTTCCTTACTTTGCGTTCATTTAACCAAATCTGACATCATTTGAGACCAAAAATGCTAGTCTTACTTCGCATCAGCAGGGATCAAAACCTTGTCAATTACGTGAATAACGCCGTTGCTAGCTTTGATATCAGCTTTCACAACATTAGCACCGCTAACAGTAACTTTGCCTGCGGCAACTGCCACTTTCAGCGAGGTACCTTCAACACTTTTAACATCGCCCGATTTGAGGCTGGTAGAGTAAACAGTACCCGGAACAACGTGGTAAGTCAAAACCTTAACAAGTTTGGCTTTGTTAGCTGGTTTCATCAAATTTTCCAAAGTTCCTTTTGGCAAAGCAGCAAAAGCCGCGTCTGTCGGTGCAAAAACAGTGAAAGGGCCTTTTCCTTTGAGAGTTGTCACCAAACCTGCTTCTCCCAAAGCCTTTGTCAATGTCTTGAATTGAGGGTCGCCAGATGCAATAGCGACAATATCCTTAGTGGCGGCCATTGGTGCCGGTGAAGCCATTGGTTTCATATTTTCTGCAACTTGTTGAGTTGGAGTTGCATTATTCACATTGGTGTTGGAGTTGATGTGAGCCCAAGCCGGGAAAGCAATCAACGCGCTAGCGCCGATTACTCCTGCCAAACCTGTGATTTTTTTGCTCCAGCTAGGTACATTTTGATTTTTCATTACGCTTGTATTTCCTTATGACAATAAAACAGTGAACGTGAATTCTTATGTTAGCCAAATTTCCTCAAAAGATCAGGTTGGGAAAGGCTAAGGTAGAGATAAAATGAGCTGGAATTGTCGATCGACCAAAACTCCCTAACTATAACGCAAGCTTAGGGAAAAAGAGTCTCAACTCCCAAATCTATAACTCAAAACCTCAATCACCGAACCTGTTTGGGGTAAATCAGCAGATTTGATCGAAATCGTGTCACTATTCAATCGGCGCACTGGCGTACCATCCATCAGCGCCAAGAAGTCATCTAGCGGCACTAAATCGCACGCTGCTGCATCGGCGGCTTGGGTTTTGTAATGCGTGGGAATCACCATTTTCGGTTTGAGAAGTTGCACAGTTTGCTTGGCTTCCGCCGGAGTGTAAGCTTTCGGCCCTCCACCCACGGGAATTAGCAAAATATCCGGCCGCCCAATCAGGATTTGTTCTTCAATGCCGATCGGCCCAGCAAGTCCACCCAAGTGTAAAATCTTAACACCAGCTTGCTGCCAAAGCCAAGCCACATTCACCCCAAATCGCTTTCCTCCCTCACGGTCTTTCTGCGTCCGAATGCCTTGAATCCTGAGCCCGTTCGATCGATAAGCGCCCGGTTCGTACAAAAGGCCGGGATTGCCAGAAAATCCGTCTACCGCCCCTTCATCGAGCAATCTGCTGCTAATCAGAATCAAATCTGTAGGTACTTTAGGAGAACGATAGCCTGCCGTACAGCCTAGGGGGCGAAAAGGATTCACCAGCACCCTCGCACCGCCACCTGTAAACAAAAAGCAAGTGTGGCCCAACCACTGAACCGACAAAGAATCAGCAGTTTGAGCTTGATAGCTTTCCCATCCAGAGGGCAAACCAGTTGCTAAAGCTGCTAGCAAACCCGTCTGTGCGTAACGTATTAATTGTCGCCGTTTCATCTTGTGGTTGGGTTATCGGGTGTTGGTCGTTTGTTGTTATACCACAAAACACAGTCCGGTGCGAAATGTGTACTCTAGTCTTACCGTAAGGTGCGCACTGCGTACTCTACAAATCGAGAGAAATTCAACTAAGCAAATCCACTTGATTAAACGTAAAATACGGCTCGCGCTCAAGCTGGGTGTATATGTTTTTTCTTTCTTCCTTCTTCCTTCCTTCTTCCTTCTTCCTTCTTCCTTCTTCCTTCTTCCTTCTACTTAAAGCCGTTCTAAGAAATTCCGCAATAATTGCTTTCCCGAAGTCGTCAAAATACTTTCCGGGTGAAACTGCACACCTTCAATGTGTGGATATTCCCGATGCCGCACACCCATAATCGTGCCATCTTCAACCCAAGCCGTAACTTCCAAAACTTCAGGACAACTCTGCTTTTCAATTACCAAACTGTGATAGCGAGTTGCAACCATCGGTGATTCTACTCCTACAAAAACTCCGACTCCTGCGTGTTCTACCTGAGAAGTTTTGCCGTGCATTAATACGGGTGCAGAAACAATTTTGCCGCCGAATACTTGACCGATACTTTGATGTCCAAGACACACGCCTAAAATTGGTAAAGTCGGCCCCAATTCTTTGATTAATTCCAGAGAAATTCCCGCATCTTCCGGTCGCCCTGGGCCTGGAGAAATAACCACTGCTGCGGGCTGCAATCGGCGAATTTCTGCTAAGGAGATTTGGTCGTTGCGGTAGACTTGGACTTCTTTTGCTACGGGCAATTCAGCGCCGAGTTCTCCTAGATACTGTACCAAATTGTATGTAAAACTGTCGTAGTTATCGATGACTATAATCACGGGTTAAGTTAGATTTTAGGTTTGAGATTTTAGATCTTAGATTGAGTCGCTGCCTGAATGCAATAGTTTGAAGATTTTAGATTGATGCCCAAGATTAAAATAGCTGCAATATGTACAAATAAAACTAAAAGCCTCAAATTGGTCATCTAAAATGTAAAATTTGCCTGGCCTATAAGTTACTAACGGACGATCGCAATTTGAACAACTACCCACAAGGGAGGAAGCAGCAGTGCAGCAGCGACAATCGCCGCGGCCATTGCGGATACCAGAACGGCTCCGGCAGCGCAGTCTTTGGCAATTTTGGCGAGTTCGTGGTAAGATTGCCCAACGGTTAAGTCTACCACCGATTCGATCGCCGTATTCAACAATTCCATTGCTAAAACTATACCAATTGTGACACCGATTACTGATATTTCTACAGGTTTCAGGTGCAAAAATAGTCCTAGTCCGATCGCCAAAGTGCCAATAATAGTGTGAATCCGAAAATTGCGCTGAGTTTCAAAGGCATAAGTCAGCCCACCCCAAGCGTATCTAAAACTCGTAGCTAAACTAGAGGCGATTTTCCAGGACAGTTCTCGTCTGTATTTCAAGGGCTTTTTTGACTCGTGGACTGTCGGGCTCGAAGAGTCTTGAGGCATGATCGCAAACGGTGGGATGTTTGATGAAATTGACGGTCTATCTATTGTCATAACAACCAACTTTAAGTTACAAAAATGAATGCAAGCTAGACTTGTAAAATTCACTTCATCAAGTCTAGGTAACTTTCCTCAGCTTTTGGTAAAGTTTTGATGTAATTTTAGAGAGTTATGTTGAGCTTGGCATGATTGGTTAAATCAGTATCAATGTCAGTTATGGTGTTTGGATCTCAAGACCGATCGCGCGCAACAATGTTTCTTGTCGATCGAGCATTTGAGTCAGACTTGCTTCATCCGGGTGATCCCAGCCCAAAAGATGTAGAAAACCGTGGGATGCCAGCCAAGCTAGTTCGGTCTTCAGGGGATGTCCTTGCTGCTGGGCTTGTCGCTGCGCTGTGTCGATCGAGATAATGATATCACCCAAGTATAGAGGTTCCGATGACTGCATTTCCTCTAACTGAGGACAGTCTACCTCTAAAGATGCGAAAGCTAGGACATCGGTCGATCGATCTTGTTGACGATATTGGGCGTTGAGGGCTTGGATCTCGGCATCGGCGGTGAGACGCAGACTGACTTCGTAGCCCGGGGCGACTGGCACATCCGCCTCCTGGTTTTCCAGCCAAACGCTAAACCAATTTTCCCAGGTTTCGGCTGCAATCTCCCCGCTGGGTTGATTCTCCGGGTGGTTGTAAGTGTCGGCGGATTGTTGGGCGAGTCCATAACAGTCTTCGACGTTCACCTCAATTAGCATTTTTCGCATCTGTTGTCAAGCAATATATTCAATTTTTTTACAATTTCAAATTGGGCGATCGGGCGGCGGGGACTTTTTGCTTTAAGCAGGCAGATTACAGGAATCTGTTGAAGATTGCAATGGGTCGATCGCGCGATCACATCAAACGGCGCGGTATTTAACCCGCGGAGGCGCGTGAGTGTCTGTATCGAAGCGGTTTCAACCGTCCGGTATTCAACCGCCGCGGTTTCAAGCGCCGGGTATTCTAAGAGTTGAAATATCGATCAAGAAAAGCCAAACCGACGAGTACGCCCAAAAGTCCGGCCGCCGTCAAAGCAAAATGAAACAAAGAAGTCGCGCGCTTGCGAACCATATTCCGCATCGCCAGCTTGACATAACTCGGTGGAGGTGCATTGTTTGTCGGCGCGATCGGAGTTTCGGCGGCGAGCTCTTCGGAGGCGGGAGTTGTGGAGGGAGATTGATCCATAACGGTTAGTTTTGAAGGTTAAAAGGGCGAATGCTGAGGACAGACTCGCCACGATGGTAACAAAAATGTAACGTTTTGTGTAGCTGTTTTGAGTTTTTCGATCGCCCCGGACCCATTAAAGGGGGATTATACCAACAGATTAATGTGCGATCGGGCTGATTATCACTTCGATATTTTCTTTTCATCTTCAGATACACAAGGATAAATTTAATTCCCGATCCGTGTTTCTCAGGGGTTAAACAAAAATTTTAAATTGTCAAGTCCCACAATCAAGTGACACTCACTTGAGTTAACTCAAGTGAGTGTCACTAGAAAAAGGGACTGTTAACCAACCACGACGAGCAGTTATTCATAGAGATAGCCACGGAAAAACATAAACAAATTTTTCCGGGTAAAGACTAGCCCAAAAAGTTAAATTACTCTGAAAACAACATGGAAATTTCCACCTTTGAACTCCTCACAAAGCCGATCGCACCTCCAATTGGTGGCCTTGAAGCCGTTGCTCGTCGAATCGTTCAGGGATACTTTCTCACCATCACCAATCTCGAATCGTTTGAGGTGGAATATCGGATTCAGTTTACCATCCGCAAACCCCTGCCTGCAAACCCGAATAGAGTCTTGCTCGGCAACGCTGTCATATTTTTGGATAGTGTAGGCAATAACTCCCCAATTACTCTGATTAAGGACGCCGACGTGGGGGAAACTGAGAACTATCGCGCATCTTTCAGAATACGCGCTCGCAACACAGCATCTTTTCAATTGTTGCCTAAACTGCCAGACGTTCTGACAGCAGGTATGTTGGAAGTGCGCGGATTTGTCTCACTATTTCGGCGCCGAAGATTTCCTGGACCCCTCTCAGCAGTCAAGGTATTATTGAATCCCGAAATTCGCGGTACTTTCTTGCCGAATAATTTCCAAACACCACCTTTCCCGGCACCTACTACTCCACTAGACTTCGATCAAATCAATTACACTTTAGCGATCGCCAGTGGAAAAGGCTTCAACGAAATTCCTCCTGGACCACTCGAACCATTTATCAAAGCACCAACTCTCGTCTCGCCAATCTTTCAGCCCCTTTTGGAAGACTTAAGCAACGGTACTTTGAACTTGGATAGTTTGGAAGCAGAGAATCCACAAAAAGCTAGAATGCTAGTGCAACTGCTAGCCGAGCTCGATGCCAGTGAGGTCAATTTGAGCGAGCTAAATGCAGTGATGGAAAAATTAGAGATTCCTGTCAGAATGTCTAGCATCTAGAACTGTTAAAGGGTAAGTAACTGTAGGGTGGGCAATGCCCACCTTATGTTTGATTACGTTTAATTAAGCCTACTCATACACTCACGGAGCTTTATTCAAATGTCGAACTCCTTTAAGTTTCAGCCTGTTTCTTTTAGTTGGGTGGCTGTTCATCCGCAGCCCAAAGGTGTTGTTCAATTTATTGGTGGAACTTTTTTTGGTAGTTTACCAATTTTGTTTTATCGATATTTTTTACAGCAGTTGTTTGAAGAAGGTTATACCGTAGTTGCTTTGCCATTTAGATTTACTTTTCGTCACTGGCCGATCGCTATTGGGTTATTAAAAGAACAGGAGATCCTGAGAACAGAACTGACCAAAATTTCTCAAAAATTAGGCTATGAAAGCGAAATTTATCAAGAACTATCGAGTTATTTTTGGGTAGGTCACAGTCTGGGATGCAAGTACATTGCTCTTTTAGAATTTTTAAGCGACGATCGGTATCCAAATATTGTGAATAAATTCTGCGATCGCTCTGACTACGAACAGATTCACAGCTTAATCGAAAATCTGGGCATCGACAGACCTTCAATTAAAGACCAGCCCTCGTTATTAATTGCTCCTGATATCAGCAATACCGAGAGCGCTATTCCAGTGCGATCGCTAGCAAAACTGTTAGACAAATTCCGTTTAGGAGTGCTACCAACCAGAGAACAAACTCAATGCTTTATCGCTAATAGTTCTCTGTTTAATTTGACTGCAATAATTTCTTTCGATGGAGATAATATTGCTGGTTCTATCAATGATATCAACAAAAGTCTAGAAGAACAAAAAAACAGCGATGTACTTTGGCTCATACAACAGCTAAGTAATAGAAAATTGCCTTTATTGAGCCAGGAAATAGAAGGCAAACATTTAGAGCCGATTGGCATCAAAATCGGTAATTATATTGTTGACCTCAATCCTTGGGATAAATTCATTAAACCCCTGAAAAGCCGATTCCTTGAATATTGGTCTGTTCATTTTTTGGATGCTTTGAAAAAGCGGTTAGGCGCTTAACTATCCGTTGTTATTTGCGATCGCCCTCTTAACCCCGTCTCCCGCAACCAAGCATCAGCCCAAACAGCATCCGGTTCCGACAGCGCAGGAACGGGTTCTGTCGTATAATCGATTCTAAAATCATAGGCGGAGCGATCGTAAACCCCATTTAATAACGCTTGTAAATCGACAATTGGTTCCGCATCGCCGCTACGCAAAGGCAAAGGAAATTGAGGAATCATATTGGGCAAATTGAAAAGGTACAAATCTGCCAAAGGCTTTTGATTTGTCCGAGTTACCAAAATTCTATAACTTCCCTCAATTTCATTACCAAAAACTGGCAGAGGTTGGTAACTTCGCAGCAAGTCAATTTCCACCATCTGAGTCCGACTAGCAAACACCTTTTCTCGCTTTTCTTCATACATTTCTCGCCCTTTCCCAGGACGCTTGTTGGCTGGTGACAGCACTTCAATCACTGTCACAACTTCCCTAGTTTCTGTATCTCGCACCTCTAGATAGGCTTCCCTAAATTCGACAGGTACTGGCAGTCTTACTTTCAAAGCTGTCACAGGTGGTACAGCAACTGCGATATTAGAAGAAGTAGGCTTTGTTTGAATTGGAGAGCGCTGCACGGTGACATCAGGAATCCCCACTAATATGGAATTTTCCCCGCTAATCTCATAAACTCTTTTTTCAATATCAACGATATATCTTGGCAGCAACTGCGGCACTAATGATTCAAAAATGCTACTAATAAGCAAGTGATGTACTTGGGGCCAAAAGTCAGGACTTTCTAAATAGGGATTCATCCCCGGAAATGGATTAGGCATAGTAATATATTGTTGAAAATTTCCACAGCATCAACCTCTCAATCCCATCTCCCGCAACCAAGCATCAGCCCAAACAGCATCCGGTTCCGACAGCGCAGGCACCGGTTCGGCGGTGTAATCTATTCTAAAGTCATAGGCGGCGCGATCGTAAACCCCATTTAATAACGCTTGTAAATCGACAATTGGTTCCGCATCGCCTGGGCGCAAAGGCAAAGGAAAAGCCGGAATTGCATCTGGTAGATTAAACAAATACAAATCAGCCGCGGGGCGACAATCTCCCCGACTCACCAAAATCCGATAACTTCCCTCAATATCATTCCCAAAAACAGGCAAAGGTTGGTAACTTCGCAGCAAGTCAATTTCCACTAAGTGCGATCGCCCTGCGAACACTTTATAGCGTTTTTCCTCATACATCTCCCGCCCTTTGCCGCGCTTGTTCGTCGGCGAAAGCACTTCTATTACTGTAACTACTTTCTTAGTTTCCTGTTCTATTACCTGCAAATAACTTTCTCTAACTTCCACCGTTGTAGGCACTCTCACTCTCAAAGCTGTCACAGACGGCGACATGACAGCAACATTTCCAGTGCTAGAAGTTGCTGGAATTGGCGATCGCTGTACGGCCACATCGGGAATACCGACCAATAAAGCATCTTCCCCGCTGATTTGATAAATTCTTTGTTCAATGTCCACTAAATACTTAGGCAGCAGTTGCGGAGTCAAAAAATCTGCGATCGCCACTATCAACCGATTGTGAACCGCCCGCCAAAAATCAGGACTTTCTAAATAGGGATTCATCCCCGGAAATGGATTAGGCATAGTAATATATTGTTGAAATTTTCCACTACATTAACCCCTTAACCCTGTCTCCCGCAACAAGCCATCAGCCCAAGCAGCATCGGCTTCCGACAGCGCAGGAACGGGTTCGGCGGTATAATCGATTTCAAAATCATATCCCGCGCGATCGTATACTTGATTAATCAGCGCCTGTAAATCCAAAACAGGCTCTACATCTTCTGGACGCAAAGGCAAGGGAAATGCAGGAATTGGATCGGGAATGTTAAATAAGTACAAATCTGCGATCGGACGTTGATTGCTGCGACTGACTAAAATGCGGCAGTCACTTTCATTATAATCTCCAAAAACTGGCAAAGGTTCCCCATCCCGCAACAAGTCTATTTCTACTAAATGCGTACTCGTATCAAATATTTTCTTTCGCTTATTATTATATTTTTTCCGACCTTCCCCCCGACGTTTATTTGGAGGTGAAAGCACTTCAATAACTGTAACAACTTCCTTTGTCGCCATGTCGATTACCTCTAAATATCCTTCCCTAAATTCTTCCGACACTGGGATTCTCACTTTTACAGGTTCCACAGTGCGGGCAGCGACAGCAACATTAAATGATACCGGATTGGTGGGATAGTGTTTATGTTCGATAGAGACATCAGAACTACCTAATAATAGAGAATTTTTACCTTGAATTTCATAAATTCGCTTTTCAATAGCGACGCGGTATTTTGGGTGTAATTGCGGAGTGAGGGACTCTTTAATCGCACTAATCAGTAAATGATGAACTTCCGGCCAAAAATCAGGATGTTCTAAATAGGGATTCATCCCCGGAAAAGGATTAGGCATAATCGTACCTCCCGTTGATTACTATCATTTTAGCAAACAGATTAGAAAAACGCAGACAATATCAAACTATCATCTGCGTTAATCCCCGTGCATCTGCGGTTAAAAAACTCCCCTAAAAATCGCCATAACTACTAATAGCAGCCTGCAACCTCCCAAGAACTTCATCAACCGAAATCGCCCCCAACTCCCCAGAAGCACGAGTCCGAACATTCAAACTATTCGCCTCAACCTCCTTCGCACCCACAACACACATCACCGGAATTTTATCCTTCTCAGCATTGCGAATCAACTTACCCAAACGCTCACTACTCTCAACTTCCGCGCGAATATTCAGCGCCTTCATCCTCGCCTCGACTTCCTTAGCAAACGGCAAAAACTCCTCGCTAACAGGCAACAACCGCACCTGAATCGGCGCTAACCATATTGGGAAATCCCCCGCGTACTGTTCGATCAAAATTCCTATCAAACGCTCCAAAGAACCGAAAGGAGCGCGGTGAATCATTACCGGACGCTTGCGAGTGCCATCTTCAGCAACGTATTCCAAATCAAAACGTTCTGGCAAATTGTAATCTACCTGAACAGTCCCTAATTGCCATTCTCTATCCAACACATCTTGGAAAATGAAATCGAGTTTCGGCCCGTAAAAAGCCGCTTCCCCAATTCCTTCAAAATAATTCATTCCCAAAGTTTCCACCGCGCGGCGGATTGCACCTTGCGCCTTTTCCCAAGCTTCATCGGAACCGATGTATTTCTCTAAATTATTCGGATCGCGGAAACTCAAACGCGCCTTAAAATTCTTCAGTTGCAAACTCTTGAATACTGACAGAATCAAATCCACCACGCTCAAGAATTCAGCATCCAACTGTTCCGGCGTGACAAACAAGTGGGAATCATCCACCGTAAAGCCGCGCACCCTGGTTAAACCACCCAATTCTCCCGATTGTTCGTAGCGGTAAACTGTGCCGAATTCGGCTAAGCGCATCGGCAATTCGCGATAGGATCGCAACTCGCTTTTGTAAATTTGAATGTGAAAAGGGCAGTTCATCGGTTTCATCACAAAACCCTGTTCATTTGCTGCCGCTTCTGCGTCTTCAGCCATCAGCGGAAACATATCTTCTTTGTATTTCTGCCAGTGTCCCGAAATTTTGAACAAATCAACTCTGGCAATGTGCGGTGTCACAACTTGCAAGTAGCCGCGCTTGATTTGTTCTTGTTTCAAGTAATCTTCTAAAATACTTCTCAGAATCGTGCCTTTCGGTGTCCACAAAGGCAAACCGGGGCCAACCGCATCGGCAAAAATAAATAAGCCTAATTCTTTGCCTAATTTGCGGTGATCTCGTCTTAGGGCTTCTTCTTTGCGGTGTTTGTAGGCTTCTAGCTGTTCGGGTGTTTCCCAAGCTGTGCCGTAAATGCGCTGTAGCTGGGCTTTGGTTTCGTCGCCGCGCCAGTATGCTCCTGCTAGGCTTTCTAGCTCGATCGCCCTTCCATTCAATTCACTGGTATTATCCAAATGGGGCCCGGCGCACAAATCCCACCATTCGTCACCCAAATGGTAAAGAGTAATCGGTTCAATCAAACCTGCCAAAATTTCTAATTTGTAAGGTTCATTAATCTCCTTAATCCGGCGTTGGGCTTCCTCGCGGCTGACTTCTTCCCGAGTTACAGGCAATTTGCGGTTAATGATTTTGATCATTTCTTTTTTAATTGCCTTGAGATCCTTTTCAGTAAAAGGTTCGGGGCAATCAAAATCGTAATAGAAACCGTTTTCAATCCAAGGGCCAATTGTCACTTGAGCCTTGGGAAATAACTTCTGTACCGCCATCGCCATAACGTGAGATGTGGTGTGGCGAATTTTTTTTAGTGGCTCCGACTCGCTGGTGCGGGGCAACTGAATTTTAACGGACTCTTCTGGAGCGTTCATTGATTCTGAGCTAGACATCGGCTGAATTTAGCAATTAATGAGAGTTGTAGTTGCTTCTATCTTACTCAGAATGGGACAGGAACCGCCGACTTCCGGCTGAGGCTATTGGTGTCAACTTCAGGCTAGAACACTTCAAAAATCTCGCTTTTAGCTGAGTCTAGATCCCCCTAAATCCCCCTTAAGAAGGGGGACTTTGATCGTCGTTTCCGGTTCCCGCCTTAAGAAGGGGGGCTAGGGGGGGATCTGCGGCCTAATCGTCAGACAGCATACCTGTACTACGTTTGACGTAAGTTGATACCTGTGGACTTTCTTAATTTTGAAACTGTTGCTTTTGTTGTTTTCTGTATAACAGAGCCTTCAGCTATATACACGCTGTCTGAGCCAATATTTCCCATAATTTTGGGATTTTGACTCAAAAATTGCTCCTGGCACGGTTAAGTTTATTCACCCCCACCTGCTAGTTTTTTTAAATCCTTGAATTATTGTTAATAATATGTTACAGATTGTAAAGCACGTTTAAGGTTAGAATAAGTAGATAACCCAATTTTTATTCATGCTTAATTCCAATTTGCCGGAATCAGAGTTGCTCAAATCCCTACTGGAACCGCTGTTAGAGGATTTTAGATACTGGTTCGAGCGATCGACCACTCTCTTAGAAACTGAGGAAATTCCCTTTCTGAGCGGCGAGGATCAATCCGACTTGCTGGCGCGAGTCAAACAGGCTCAGCAAGAAGTAGGCGCGGCTAAAGCTCTATTTCAAGCAACCGGAGGTCAAGTTGCAATTGAAACCGCAGCACTGATGCCGTGGCACAGATTGCTCGCCGAATGCTGGCAAGTATCGGCTCGCTTTCGCTCATGGCAGTCAGATCCCCGTGAAAAATAAGGAAGCGAGTTCAAGTTAAACTTGTTGTTAAATCCCAAACAAGAGGAAATGTCGCGGCCGACTTGACAAGTTCCAACAGATTTCCAGTTAATAAGTTATTACTTGCTGAAACACATTTGTAAACTGCTGTGCGGCTGTTTAGCCGGGAGGAAAATATCATGTTACACCTGCTTTATATTTTAGCTTTCACTGTTCTGGCCTTTCTGGCAGTCGGTAACTTAATCCGCAGTCTCGTCACGGTAGGTATGGAGTCCCAGCGCCCCCAACAATTCAGGGCAAATCATGGCTCCGCATCCTATCCTCGCTCTCAAGCTGTACCCCATCCAGAACTGTTAGACGAATACGGAAATATCGTTAACGAGCCGCTGCTAGTGATGCGTTCGCTGACTGTCCAAGACGCGCGCGAACAATTAGATGCTCTCTACAAATCATCTCCCGGCGGCAGCGACGAAGGGGGCGAACGACGCTAATTTAATCGCAGTCGCAGCATTTATACTCAGAGTCGCTTACTGAAAAAAATAATAGGCCGTTAGTTTCTCGCTAACGGCCTATTTGTAGCGACTTTTGAGAGATACTGGAAAGGGATCGATCTCAACTTACGGTCGATCGCTCCAGTTTTGTCACCGGCAAAAATGCACGCTTAAGGGTAGATGATCGTCCCAATTCCGCTACTGGCAGAACTTCTGCAAGCATTGCCCCCACTGCGGGCACAAATTTATTTCAAATCTTCCATGACAGCGCTGTCTCACGCGATGGAAGACTTGGTTTTGGCTGGCTCCGACGACGAACCGCTAGTCATTGCTAGCTTTCAGCGAGAGCGCTTCTACCTACAGGAAGCTCACCGCTATCGGCGAATTGCCACTCTATCTTCTCAGGTATACGTGCTAGCAGTACCGGAAACTGAGTTTAAAAATTCCTCCGAACATCACGAAACTGTGGCGTTTGCACCGGAGGACGCATTAAGTAAAGAGTGGCACTTAGTGGTGCTGGGGCAACACTACTCAACTTGTCTGATTTGTCAAGAAAAAATTGTGCCGATCGAGAATCAAGACGATCGCGGCCCGCTGTTGATTGATCAAGCTCGCAGATTTGAGGGAGTTTGGACGTTCGACAGGGAGGTAAGCTGCAAAGCTGCCGAATTGTTGCTCGATCGAATTGTCAAATATCGCCCCGAATTGACCGAAAAGATCGATCGAGCACGCACAACTTACAAGCTGGGCAAAAAAACCAAAAAAACCAGGAAATCCGCGACTTCCCCAGCCACCAAACCAGAAAAAAGCGCGCCCAAAAACTCAAGAGTTCCCAATCCCAAATTGAGCGACGCTTTTACCAAACGCTTAGTAACCTACTTGCAATCAGGCCAGCACAAACTCCTGAAAGCATACAGCGCGATCGCCGCCCAAGAACGCAAAGAACGCCTCATAAACTTAATTACAACGGCAATGCGGCAGTCTCTCAACCCGCAAGAAATCGTCGAAGTCGCAGTGCAAGAACTGGGAACAGCCCTGTCAGCCAGCCGCTGTTTGATTTATCGCTGCAAAGCCGCAGATGTGTCGGTGAAAATCGATCGCGAGTTTTTGCGCCTGGGTGCTAGTTCTCTCCTAAATCAGACTTGGCCGCTACAGGAAAATCCAATATGGAACGACGCGGTAGCGCGGCAAGAGCGAGTTTACATCCAAGACACAGCACAACACCCGCTGATTGTCGATACAAAATCTTTGGGCAAAATTGTCAAAAATTGGCAGATAGTCTCTTGGTTGATGGTGCCGGTGCTTTATCATGGGCGGGTTTTGGGCATGGTGGAAATGCACCAGTGCCGATCGACTTCGCCTTGGGAAGAAGACGAAATTGCTTTAGTAGAGGCGATCGCCACCCAACTCGGAGCAGCCTTAATTCAAGCAGAAACCTACGCTAATTTAGAAGAACTCAACCAACAATTAGAAGCATTAGACCGCACTCGCAGCAATCTCATAGCCATCACCGGACACGAACTCCGCACTCCGCTATCGACGATTCAAGTATGTCTGGAAAGTTTGAACTCCGAGCCAGATATGCCCCAAGAATTGCGAACAATCATGTTAGAAACAGCCCTCGGAGATGCCGATCGAATGCGTAAACTCGTCCAAGATTTTTTAACTCTTTCTAACCTAGAAAGTGGACAAGTTAAATGGAATGTAGAATCGCTGACGCTGCAAGAATGCGTGGATTTGGCCCTCAGCAGCGTGCGATCGCGCGGCGGAGTCGATCGCAAGTTGCCACAAATTATCGCCGAAGTGTCCGCAGAATTGCCATTAGTGCAAGCAGACGGCGAATGGTTAGTGGAGGTGCTGTCCAAACTCCTAGACAACGCTTGCAAATTCACCACACCGCAGGGAAGCGTCACCATCAGAGCCAAATGCAACGGTTCTGCGATGGTGGAAGTGCTCGTATCCGATACGGGGCGGGGAATCGAGGCGAATAGTTTAAAAGTAGTGTTCGATCGATTTTATCAAGAAGAAGGAGCATTGCGGCGCAGCGCCGGCGGTACCGGTTTGGGATTAGCAATTTGCAAGCAGATTGTCGCAGGCTGGGGCGGTAAAATTTGGGCAGATTCCCCAGGAAAAGACCGAGGAAGCGAATTTCACTTTACTATTCCAATTGTTTAGAATCTAGGGAAATGGCATTGCCGTGTCCATAATTTCCGCAAGGAAACGGCATTATTTATTAGTGTCAACAATCGCCTAAAAACCTTTGTATCTCTGGTGTGTATCCAAGCGTCGATCCCCCCTAACCCCCCTTAATAAGCGGGGGATAAGAGTCTACTCAAAGTCCCCCTTCTTAAGGGGGATTTAGGGGGATCTTGCCTCTGCTATCAGCGAGATATACAAAGGTTTTCAGGCAATTTTTGACACCAATGACCAATGACCCATGACCAATGACTCCCCGATGTCAACTGCTCTTTTGTGCAGAGTGTCGGTGCGGGAATAGTTGCGTAGAGATTGCATAATGTCGCGGATGCGATCGATTCCCATCTTCATTGACCCCGCAGTTTTGGGCAAATCAGCTAATAGATACTCTAAAAGTCGATCGAATCTGTTGAGATACTGCCATCGCCAGTGTTGATTCGCCAAAACTTGAGGATGCAAATGTTTCGACAGGAAAAACTTTTTTACACAAAAAATACTCAAAGCTAGATGTTACAAAATCGATTATGTCACTGAAAACTCAGATGAATTCTACCTAAGAAGGTATCGCCAACAAGCCGCAACTGCAATTAGGTTCTCAATGTCAAGCCGTGTTGGAACTAGAACAACTGCTAACCGAGCTGCGCGTTTACCGGCCGCCTGCAAAAGGAATTTTTGATAAAGCAGTTGAATTTGCTTTGAAACTATTTCAGTTTCGGGTTTTCTTGCCGCCGGACGGTATTGTCGGGCCGCTTACTTGGCAGGCGCTTTATACTCAATCTCCGGTTAATATGCCGGTACTTAAATTCGGCAGTTCTGGGGAAGCAGTCACTACTGTTCAGGAAGTTCTTAGGCTTTCCCAGCACTACAGTGGCGAAATTGACGGCGAGTTTTCTACTCAGACGGAGGAGGCTGTTCGCGCATTTCAAAAAAGCTTTGGGATTGAAGTTGATGGGATTGTCGATCGAGAAACTTGGACTGCTTTGAGTCAAATTCCGCGCGGCTATGACCCTAATTGGTTCTTGACTTAGGCTGGGTGCGGTAAATGGTGCGATCGCCCGTAGAGGGTAAATTTGGGGAATGTGCGATGCTTAGGGTGCGCTACAAACACCCGAAGCATTGCGTTTTTATTGAGCTATTTTTTACGAAATTTGTATTTGATAATTATGTTTTCTAAGTTTTGCAAAAATTACAAAATATCAATTATTAAATACTAATTAGCAATGATCAGAAAAGATCGATCGCCCACAAACTGTTAACTTTCCTTACAATTTTGAGAACAGCGCGCAGTCTGAATGATAGGATGCCGTAAAATCCTTTGGATATATCTATGGCAGAAGAACTGACTGGACAACCCCCAATCTTCGGCGGCAGCACCGGCGGCTTGCTGACCAAGGCGCTAGTTGAAGAGAAGTATGCTATCACTTGGACTAGCCCCAAGGAGCAGGTGTTTGAAATGCCTACAGGTGGCGCTGCGATTATGCGTCAAGGCGACAACTTGCTGTATTTGCCCCGGAAGGAGCAGTGCATCGCTTTGGGCGGCCAGCAACTGCGGGCGAAATTCAAAATCACGAACTACAAAGTTTACCGCGTATTTCCCGACGGTTCTAATGAGTACCTGCATCCCAAGGATGGCGTGTTCCCTGAGAAGGTGAACGAAGGTCGTCCCTACGTCGGTAAGATTGACCGCAATATTGGCAGCAATCCCGATCCGATTAAGGTGAAGTTCACCGGTAAGAAAACCTACGAAGTTTAGGTTTTGAGCTAATCGCTGAGCTTGAAAAGGTAATAAGGCCTCAAAAGCTCAGTTAAGACCGATCGCCCGCAGGCCCCCCAAACAAAAGGGGAAGAGTATTCTCTTTCCTACCCATTTTTTTGGTAATTGAGGGCGATCGAGACAGGCTAGTCTCAGTTTTGCTTTTTAGTGCTGTCCTCGCTCGCTTGGTTCTACTCGCGAGCGAGGACAGCATTATAATAAAAAAATGCTTTTTCCAATGCAGGAGATGCTCCCATCGAGACTCGGATAAAAGCGAGATTTATCAATAATTTTAGGGTTGAGCTGACAGCAACGGGCCGCGCCCCACTGCTGCAAATTTCAAATCTAATTAAAACTTAATCATTAATTATAAAATGAATGTCGCAATCAGGCGAGCAACACCAAATGATATCGATGTTTGCGCTCGCATTAATTATGAAGCTTTTAAAGATATTTCCGATCGCCATTGCTTCCCTAACACAGATTTTCCGACGCAGGAATTGTCAACTGAGATTATTAGCCTTTTTATCGAAAGTCCGGTTTTTTTTGGCATCGTAGCCGAAAGTGATGGTGCGGTTGTCGGCTGCGGTTTTATGGACGAACGCAACCCAATTCGCGGTATCGGGCCCGTCAGTGTCGATCGCGCTTTTCAAGGACGCGGCGCAGGGCGAGAAATCATGAAAGCCTTGGTGGAACGGGGAAAAGACGCGGAGGGCATCCGTTTGGTGCAAGAATCTTTCAACATGGCTGCGCTGTCGCTGTACGCTTCTCTGGGTTTTGAAGTGAAAGAACCTTTCGTGCTAATGGAGGGGAAGTTTCGCAGCCAGCCGCAATATGGGTTTGAGGTGCGGCCCCTGACTGGTGAGGATGTGGGCGAATGTCAGGCTTTGTGCGAAAAAGTATGCGGGTGCGATCGAACTTCCGAGATAGAATACGCCATGAATAACTATTCTCCCTTAGTGGCGTACCAGCAAGGTCGGATTGTGGCTTATACTTGTGCGGTGTCTGCTTTGGGTCACAGCGTCGCCGAAACAGAGGCAGATATGCAGGTTTTGCTCTTGGGGGCTGCTGCGTACAGTTCCGAAGATGTGCTAGCTTTCCACTTGCCGCTGAGATATGCAAGTTTGTTTCGCTGGTGCTTGAAAGAAGGGCTGCGCGCCGTCAAACCGATGGCGGTGATGGCAGTTGGCGAGTACCAATCGCCGGAGGGATGTTGGTTTCCGTCTTTTGTTTATTGATTGTATAGCGAAGTTAGTATATGATATTTCCCGATTTCTCACAATTTTCGGAACTGGCGAAACAAGGCAATTTTGTGCCCCTGTATCAAGAATGGGTTGCTGATTTAGATACGCCTGTTTCTGCGTGGTATCGGGTTTGCGCCGGTCAACCTTACAGTTTTCTGCTGGAGTCGGTGGAAGGTGGGGAAAAACTTGGGCGTTATAGTTTCTTAGGGTGCGATCCTTTGTGGATTTTGGAGGCTAGGGGCGATCGCACAACTCAAGTTTACCGCGACGGTTCGCAAAAAGTATTTACGGGCGATCCGTTTGCAGCATTAAATGAGTGTTTGCAGCCTTACAAACCAGTAAAATTGCCACAATTACCGCCGGGAATTGGCGGGTTATTCGGTTTTTGGGGTTACGAGTTAATTAAGTGGATAGAACCGCGAGTTCCCGTGCATCCGGCGGGGGAAAACGATTTGCCGGATGGGTTGTGGATGCAGGTTGATAATTTGCTAATTTTTGACCAGGTGAAGCGGAAGATTTGGGCCGTAGCCTATGCGGATTTGCGCGAAGTTGGCGTTGATTTGGCCGATGCTTACGGCAAAGCGTGCGATCGCGTTTCTCAGCTAGTAAATAAGCTCAAATCGCCGCTTTCCCAGCAATCTACTCTCATAGAATGGACTCCGCCGAGGGACGAGCAAGATGTCGGTTCCACAAATGAAAATACAGAATTAGCTTACACCAGCAATATCACCCGCGACAAGTATTGTGAAAATGTCTTGAAAGCCAAGGATTATATCACAGCAGGAGATATTTTTCAGGTAGTAATTTCGCAGCGGCTGGAGGCGGAATATAGCGGCGATCCTTTTGCACTTTACCGCTCTTTGCGATTGATTAATCCTTCTCCGTACATGGCTTATTTCAATTTCGGAGATTGGCAGATTATCGGTTCTAGTCCAGAGATTATGGTGAAGGCAGAAAATACTGCTGACGGTAAAAGGATGGCAACTTTGCGGCCGATTGCCGGCACGCGCCGCCGGGGGAAAACTCCCGAACAAGATGATGCTTTGGCTGCTGAATTGTTGCAAGATCCGAAGGAAATTGCGGAACACGTCATGTTAGTCGATTTGGGCAGGAATGATTTAGGCAGAGTTTGCAAAAACGGTACTGTCAAAGTTGATGAATTGATGGGAATTGAGCGTTATTCTCATGTGATGCACATTGTGAGCAATGTGGTGGGAGAATTGGCCGAGGGTAAGACAGCTTGGGATTTGTTGAAAGCTGGTTTTCCTGCGGGTACGGTTAGCGGTGCTCCGAAGATTCGGGCGATGGAAATTGTGCACGAGTTGGAAGGTTGCCGCCGTGGCCCCTATTCTGGGGTTTACGGGTATTATGATTTTGAGGGACAGTTGAATAGTGCGATCGCAATTCGGACTATGGTTGTTCGCTCTTTAGATGGAAATAAACATTCAGTTTCTGTGCAAGCCGGTGCTGGTTTGGTGGCAGATTCTAACCCGGATCTGGAGTATGAAGAAACTCTCAATAAAGCCAGGGGAATGTTGCAGGCGATTCGCTGTTTGAAGTAATTAGAAGGAAGAAGGAAGAAGGAAGAAGGAAGAAGGAAGAAGGAAGAAGGAAGAAGGAAGGCTTTGTCAGCGCGTACAACCAAAGAAACCGGGTTTTTGAGATAATTTGAGGGTCAAAACGAAAGATTGTGCTAAAAACCCGGTTTCTCGCCACCGCCCTTCACCAAAGAAACCGGGTTTTTGAGATAATTTGAAGGTGAAAACGAAAGATTGTGCTAAAAACCCGGTTTCTGACAACTCCTGACTACAAATACTATCAAAAGAGGGAACTATGAATTTTTATATAGTTGATGTGTTTGCCGAGTCAAAATATGCTGGCAATCAGCTAGCTGTATTTTGCGGCGCTGGAGTTGCCGAGCTCTCAGAGGCCGAAATGCTGCTGATAGCCAGGGAAATCAATTATTCGGAAACTACATTTGTGCGATCGCCCGATCGGCAAAATAACGGCTACGACGTGCGGATATTCACGCCCAAGAAGGAATTGCCCTTTGCCGGTCATCCGACGTTGGGCACTGCGTTTGTGTTGCAGCAAGAGATAATTGGCGAAAAGGTCGATCGGGTAATTCTAAATCTAGCCGTCGGTCAAATTCCTGTCACCTTTAATTATCATAATCAATCCGCAGATATTTTATGGATGCGACAAAACCCGCCAACATTCGGTAAAGTTTTATCAGCCGAAACTATCGCCAGCGTTCTGAATTTAGAAGTCGATGAAATTGATTTAAAATTCCCGATTCAAGAAGTTTCCACCGGAGTTCCGTTTATCATTGTACCGTTAAAAAACCTCGCAGCGCTCAAAAAAGCTCAAGTCAACCTAGACAAATATTTTGAACTGATCGATACCACAGAAGCCAAAGAAATTTTAATTTTCTGCCCGGAAACCTACAGCGACATTAATGATTTAAGCGTCCGAGTTTTCGCCCCTTCATTAGGAATTCCCGAAGACCCGGCGACGGGGAGTGCCAATGGCTGTTTGGCTGGATATTTGGTAGAATATGGTTATTGCGGGGAAGCCAAGATTGATGTGAGAGTCGAACAAGGTTATGAGATTGGCAGACCTTCTTTGTTGTTGCTGAAAGCTCAAAGAAATCAGGAAGAAATAGAAGTTTTGGTCGGAGGTAAAGTGGTGATGGTGGCGAAAGGAGAATTTGTTTAGAATATTCAAATATAGGTTCGTAGTGAGGACTTTAGTCCTCAGTTTGGATGCGGACTAAAGTCCTCACTACGAACCTATTCAGCTAACATGAGGTAGCTCATATTCATGGAGGCGTGTTATTGTTATAGTGAAAAAGTCATCCATACCAAATACTTTCCCATGCTGCAAACCTTTTCTCGGACTTTGAATTTATCCCCTGAAGCTTCTGAAGCCATGCTTTCACTCCCATTAAACAGCTTGCTGGAATCACCGGAAATAGATCAACTATTGGGGAGTCTCGATACTGCTTTGCTCAAAGAAACTTTGCCCACTGCTGGAGCTGTTTTAGCCAAAAAGCTCCCGCCTTTTTACGACTGGTTGCAAACAGAACTAGGAATTCAAAATGTCCCGGACAGTCCCGATCATACTACCAAATGGGTAGTGGGTTTTCTGAAAAATCAAGAAAGTTTAACTCGTTTAGTTGAATTGCACAAATCGATTCCCAGCAAAGCATTAGAAAGATCGATCCCTCGCTTAGTTAGCGCTTTTGATGAGGTTGAACCCGCCGCTGTTAAGGAAGAGTGGGAAAAAGCGATCGCAGCCCTTTGTCTGGTACTCGCCGTCGCAGCGCGGGAAAATCAGCCCTCTGCTACCTGAAGCAATTTGGTCTGAATTTAAACAAAGCGACTTTTTCGGAAAATTTGCAATTGAGCGCGATCGATCTGAACGACTACTGGCTTTTTCTTGTTGAGGACGATCGCATTATGCCGATTTAACAACAGCCACTGAGCCAATATTACGATCAGGACTCGTTTTTTGCGAAACTTGCGTTCAAAATGAGCCCTTCGGACGATCGCCTCTTCTAGCTTGTAACAACAGTTTTCCCCTTTCTGGGAAATTACAAAAATAGTTCCCGGTATGTAATCGCCTTCATTTGCCCAAAAAGCATATCTTTCGCCTAAACTAAAGTAGTGAAAAACATTGTTAGCGGTGGAAGTTTGAGCTAACTTTTCCGAAACGCCCACAGAATTAAAACTTACAGTAGAACGCAGATAATTAGGGTATTTTGCTGCAATTTGCTGAGCAACTTTGCCGCCCAAACTTTCTCCGATGACATCCGGCGGATTTCCGCTGTGAAATTGCTGTTTTATCCAATCAACAGCGCCCGCAGTTTCCGCCGCTTTTAACTGGTGTTCTACTTTTGCGATAAATACATCGGGCGTATCTTCCAAAACGCGCTCAAAAGGATACCAAGAACCGTAGCCGCGAATCACGAGCACGGGCGGATTGTTCCCAGAAACGGGAAAACGACTTTCAGCATAAAAACCAGTACCAGAGTCTTCAAAGACTTTTTCTATGGTATAATTTCCATCAACAACTTGCCCAGATTCGTGCCGAATGTAAATTGACGGATTGCTGAGCTTGAAAGTATCGTGTAGTTGGGGTTTGGCAAACTTTTCGTAGATAGAATCTAGCAAGTGCCTTCCTGTAGGGCGATCGACAAAATCCAATTGTATTGATCCATACTAAATTATTAAAAACAATCTAAAAAAGGTTCGTAGTCAGGACTTTAGTCCTTTCTTGGATGCGGACTGTATACCATTTTTATAAAGATGTGCTGAGGAAGTCTTAGCCCCCCCTTAGTAAGGGGGGGTTGGGGGGGTCATATCTAGCGCTACTTTATGAAATTGGTATTAGTCCTTTCTTTGGTGCGGACTAAAGTCCTCACTACCAACCTTGTGGAATGCTTACAAAACTCGCAAAGTGCTCGCAATACTATCGACAGCTTCCATCGCCCGAATTTCAGCCAGCGCTTGCTGAAAATTACCTTCCTTCACATCGTGAGTCACCACCACAATTTCTGCTAAATTGCCGTGAATTCCAGTTTGCACAATAGACTCCAAACTAACTTGATGGTGGCCAAAACAAGTCCCTAGTTTACCAATTACCCCCGGATTGTCGCGCGTCAGAAAACGGGCGTAATACCGAGTCACAAGTTCCTGCATTTCTGCAATTTTGCAGTAGTGTTGGTGAGTGCAACTCAGCAAAGGATGGGGAATCGGCACAGTTTCGGTTTTCAGGATGGCCGCCACATTCAAAATATCGGATACCACCGCGCTAGCTGTGGGCCCAGCCCCCGCACCGCGCCCGTACAGCATCAATTGCCCGATCGCATCTCCCTCGATTAAAATTGCATTGTAAACCCCATTGACACTCGCCAGCGGATGAGTCTTCGCCACCAAAGTAGGATGCACTCGAATCGAGAGGAGTTCCGCTTCTTCATCCCCATTTTGCTTGGAACTTTGGGATTTTTCCTCAGCAATAGCCAACAACTTGATCACAAATCCTAGCTTGTCGGCGTAGTCAATATCAGCCGCACTAACTTTTCTGATACCTTCGCAGTGAACATCGGCTAATTTGATGCGTCCGCCAAAAGCTAGCGAGGCTAAAATAGCAATTTTATCAGCCGCATCTAATCCATCCACATCCGCTGTAGGGTCAGCTTCAGCATAACCTAATTGCTGAGCGTCCGCGAGCACTTCGGCAAAGTCTGCACCTTCACTCTGCATCCGCGTCAGGATGTAATTAGTTGTGCCGTTAACGATGCCGGTCACACTTTTGATGCGGTTTGCACCTAAAGATTGTTTGAGGGTTTGAATGACTGGAATGCCACCGCCGACAGCAGCTTCTAACATCACATAAACGCCTTTTTCGTTAGCCGCGTCGAAGATTTCACTACCGTAGCGGGCGATAACTGCTTTGTTGGCGGTGACTACGTGCTTCCCGTTGGCGATCGCTTTCAGAATGAGCGATCGCGCCGGTTCCAATCCGCCAATCAGTTCTACTACAATATCAATTTCTGGGTCAGTGGCGATCGCCTCTAGGTCAGTTGTCAGCACATTTTCTGGCAATTGTAAAGACCGAGTTCGAGAAATATCGCGCACTCCCACCCGATAGATTTCCAATTCCTGCAATAGCGGATGACGCCCATCTGGGGAGAGCAAAATCTCTGCAGTTCCCGCGCCAACTGTACCCAAACCTAGCAAACCAATTTTTATAGCCACGACTTTAACCTATACAAACTTAATTAATACACAACTATTGTAAAATATTTTGGGCTAAAATATCTTAATTATTAGACACCTGTTGGAAAAACGCCGACAGTTACTATCACTTAATCAGTGAAATTAACAAAACCGACACTGAGACTATAAAAATTGTCAGTAGTCCTAGCCTGATCAATTCCTTTTGCTGTTTATCCATGTTTTCTAACAACAGTTTCGGGTTTTCTTGCTCCAGTTTTCCTTGCCTGATAAATTGCTGTTGCTGTTGACCCATTTTTTCTAACAACAGTTTCTGGTTTGGGTGCATCTCACTTTGGCGAGTATGCCAAAAAAGGGTTAAAATGAAAAAGCTAGTAAAATTGCCAAATAAAGATGA
>NZ_JAUBVR010000079.1:0-27009 GCF_036705955.1 Microcoleus sp. A6-C6
CATCTTTATTTGGCAATTTTACTAGCTTTTTCATTTTAACCCTTTTTTGGCATACTCGCCAAAGTGAGATGCACCCTGTCACTAGCTACACGGATGTGGATGATTACTTGCCTTATCGAGTACCAGAAGTGTGGTTGTTCAAGCAGAATCGGTTGAGGATTTATTGTTTGGAAGACGAGGGCTACGTGGAAACTTCTATCAGCCGTTATTTCCCCGATTTTAACATATCAGAACTTGTCCTGGAGTGCTACCAAATGTCGCGCGATCGCAATACAAGCGTTGCAATTCGAGAGTTGCGCCGAAAAGTCGAGATGGAGAACCATTGAATCAGTCCCATCTCTTCGGTTTTACGTGAGAACTTCATACCAAATCCGGGCTTTAAATCGCCTAATTCTTCAGTCCGCGCAGGCAGACTTAGTTTGTAGAGTCGCGATTTCAATCGCGGAGTCATACTTTGATTATGGCTAATTCAATCTAAATAATATTCTGCCATATTTTAATACTTTTATCACTACTACCGCTAGCCAAAAACTCTCCTTCCGGGCTAAAATTAACCGAGTAAACCGAATTTGTATGCCCGGAAATATTACAAATTTCTCCACCATCTTTTACCCGCCAAATCTTAATAATTTGATTGCTGCTGCTAGCAATAACCTCGCCATCGGGACTAAATGCGATCGAATCTACATACCAAGAATGACCAGAAATTGTTAAAATTTCTTGCCCATCTTTTACCCACCAAATCTTAATAGTATTGTCGTGACTGCCGCTTGCCAGAAACTCTCCATTGGGACTAAAAGCTACAGAACGCACGCAGTCTGTATGACCAGTCAGCGTGCGAATTAACTTGCCATCTTTAACTCGCCAAATCTTAATGGTTCTGTCCCAACTACTGCTAGCCAAAAGTTCTCCGTCTGGACTGAAGGCGACGCAGTAAACTAAGTTAATGTGACCGCTAAATGTACAAATTTCTTGCCCGTCTTTCACCCGCCAAAGTTTGATTGTTTTGTCCCAACTGCTGCTAGCCACAGTTTCGCCGTCTGGACTGAAAGTTAAGCCATAAACTGAGTTGCTGTGACCTGCAAGCGTGCGGATTTCTTGCCCGTCTTTCATCCGCCAAAGTTTGATTTTTTTGTCGTGGCTGCTGCTGGCAAGTGTCTTTCCATCGGGGCTAAAAACTACTGTATGAACTGAGTTGGCGTGTCCTGCGAGAGTGACTATTTCTTGCCCGTTTTGTACTTGCCAAAGCTTGATTGTTTTGTCATCGCTGCCGCTGGCGATAACTTCTCCGTTAGGGCTGAAAGCTACAGAGGAAATTAAGTTTTTGTGTCCGGTTAAGGTGTGAATACATTGCCAGTTATGGGTTTGTTGTTGCGGCGGATTGGGATTGGCTGCGGGTTTGACTGATTTGGTGATTTTTTGAGGAAGGGTGAGTTTACTAGCTGCTTCTGGATTCAGTTGGGTTAAGACTTCAACAGCCGTTTGATAGCGACGGTTCGTAGCATTTTCAATCAATTTATCTAAGATTTTACCCATTTCTTCATTCACCGGGTTATTCGCCAAATATTGCCGCCAAATCCAGGCATCTTCGCCCGGATCGAAGAGGTCAAAGGGGGAAACTTGAGTTAGCAAATACAGGCAAGTTACGCCTAAACTGTACAAGTCGCTGGTGAAAAATGCTTTGCCTCTGGCTTGTTCAGGGGCGATGTATTCGGGGCTGCCGATGCTGGTTCCTGTTTTGAGTAGGGCTGTACCTGTGGCTATTTTAGCAGCACCAAAGTCTACTAAAACTAATTGTTTGTCGGCGCGGCGGATGATGTTTTCTGGTTTTATGTCTCGGTGAATAACGTTGTGGGAATGGATGAAGTGAAGTACGGGTAATAAGCTGTTGAGTAAGTCTTGAATTTGAGTTTGTGTAAACGTGCCTTCTGTTGTTACAATTTGTGCTAGGTTTTGTCCGTCGATAAATTCTTGGACGACATATTGTCTGTTGTCTTGGATGGAATATGCTAGTAGTTCGGGAATTTGAGGGTGTTTTCCTAATTCATCTAATCGCATTGCTTCTTGTTCAAAAAGTTCGGCTGCTTTTTTGCTGTTGCGATTACTGGCTGATGGGATGAGTTGGGTTTCTGGGGGTAAAAATTGTTTGATGACGCAGCGGGGTTTTGATGGTTTGTCTTCGTCAACGGCGAGTAATGTTCTGCCAAAACCTCCTTGTCCGATCGCCTTTATGGCCCGATATCTGTCGCGCAACAGCAGTTTTGACCGGCAATTTGGGCAAATTTTGGCTGTATCCGGGTTTTCGGGCTTGGAACAGTTGGGGTTTAAACAATAACTCATTCGATTTTAGATTGGGGATTTCGGGATTTAGGATTTTAGATGTGCGAAGCTAGATCAAGTAAAACTTGTGCATAAATACCAAAGAAACCGGGTTTTTACCGAATCTGCGGGCTGTAACGAAGTACAATGCAAAAAACCCGGTTTCTGACTATCCCTGCGTCCGAGACTGTAAAAGCTGGTTTGATCGTTCGGAGTTTAGTCCTTTATCAACTGTCAACTGTCAACTGTCAACTGTCAACTATTTTAGAAATTCCACATGACTGGATTGTCATCTAAACTATCGGTGACTGTTCGCCCGATCGCGTCTATTTCTTTTAAGTCCTCCTGACTCAGCTTGACTTCGGCAGCTTTGGCGTTAGCAGTGGCTTGTTCGGCATTGCGCGCGCCAACAATTGCGTTAGTTTGCGGCTGGGCGATTAACCACGCTAATGCTAAATTGCCCAAGCTTGTTTGGTGGCGATCGGCAATTGGTCTTAGTTGACTCAATGCTGTTTGCACTCGTTCATAATTTTCTTTGATAAACAGCTTACTTTTGGCGCGGTGATCGCCTGCTTCAAACTTGTGTTCTGGCCCAAATTTACCTGTCAATATTCCTTGAGCTAGAGATGAATAGGCAAGGATTGAGATATGATTGTCTAGACAGTAGGACATGGCATCTTTTTCTACCCAGCGCCAAAACAGAGAATAGGGTGGTTGCAAGCTGTCGATGCGTCCGTATTGGGCGGCTTCTGCTATTTGGGCGCGGGAAAAGTTGGAAACACCGATCGCCCGAATCTTCCCCTGTTCTTTTAATTTGTTCAGCGCGTCCATTGTTTCTGCAATTGGTACTAACTCGGAATTCCAAGTACCGGCGGGCCAGTGGATTTGGTAAAGGTCAATATAATCGGTGTTGAGGTTTTTTAGCGATCGATCGCACGCCTCGACTACCAAATCGGGTTTTAGGTGGTTGGGAAAAACTTTGCTAGCATAAACTACTTGCGATCGTACATCTGAAAGCGCTTTGCCGATAATTTGTTCCGAATGCCCTTCTCCGTAAACCTCAGCCGTATCAAAGGTCGTAATACCTGCGTCAAAAGCGGCGCGCATTGCTTTGATAGTTTCAGCATCCTCAATTCCCACCCACATCCGCTTCCCAGCTTGCCAAGTCCCCATAATTATCGGGCTAATTTGAATTCCCGATGTCCCCAATTGTCGCTTTTCCATAGCTATAGCCCTAATTTGAATTTTTACTATTTACCCTCAAACTATCTAATTTTAACAGAAAAAAGTTGTTATAATTGCTGTCAAGTACCGATTTTGTTACTTTGGTTAAAATCCAACTAAATCCTATGAAATCAACTACTCGTGCGCTGAAAGAATGGAATATAGCGGTTAATGCTTTGGAAGAGGGCAAAACGATTGTGCTGTTGCGAAAGGGGGGCATTCGCGAGCAAGCAGGACAGTTTAATGTTGCTGACAAGCAGGTTTTGCTTTATCCAACTTTTGAACACCAACAGCCTGATTTATTAAAGCCGGATTTTGCGAGTCAGGTAAAAACAGTAGAATCTGGTTGGCATCCAGAAATGATTAGAATTGGCAGTTGGGCTGAAATTACCGATGTTTTTTTGGTCGCTTGGGAACCGGCAATTACGGCGCTTTTTCCTTACCATATTTGGAATGAAAAATTTGTCGGCGATCGGCTGAAATGGAAACAAAATCAGCCAATTTATATTTTACTACTGCGGGCTTATCGGTTAGCAGAAACTGTAGAGATTCCGTACATTACTGCCTACGGCGGTTGCCGTTCTTGGATAGATTTGGCTAGTCCTATTTCCCTGGATGGAAGCGAAGCTGTTTTAGGCGATCGAGAATACCTTGCACGTTCAAATGAAATCCGTAATCTGATCGCGAATCCTCCGAAGCTTGAAGAAGAACAGGCGGTTGAAACGGCGTCTATACAAACAAAACCCACCTCCGTGGGTTGAAGAATGGGCGGTGAAAATAACGTAAAACATAATTTTTTTCAGTCCGCGTCGGCGGACTTCGTTTTTGTAAACGCGGTTTCAACCGCCGTCTGATCTTTTCGAGAGGCGCCCTTCCACTAAACCAAGCCCAAAATCTGCAGCTAATGCCATTAAAGCTGACGGAATTGCCCCAGCTAAAAGTAACTGATTGTTGACTGTAGCAACGCCGCGAAAAATAAACACGCCCAAGCCACCGGCACCAATTGCCGCCGCGATCGTTGCTAGCCCGATCGCAATTACCGCAGCAACTCGCACTCCCGCCAAAATTACGCCCAGCGCTAGGGGAAGTTCCACTTGCCATAACAGTTGCAGATCCGTCATTCCCATGCCTCTCCCGGCTGCCACAATCGCCGAATCCACACCGACAATCCCGGTATAAGTGTTGCGGATAATGGGCAGTAGGGAATAAAGTGTGAGGGCGATGATTGCCGTGCGATCGCCTATTCCTCCCAAAACGGGCATCGGAATTAGCAAGCCAAACAAAGCTAAACTGGGAATTGTTTGCATAATATTTGCAAATCCCAAAATCGGCTTTTTCAATTTTGGTTTTCTCGTGACTAAAATCCCGAGGGGAATCCCCACAATAATTGCGATCGAAATTGCCACAGTTACTAAATATAAGTGTTCGAGTACGCGCTGAATTATCTCAGCGCCATAGCGATTTAAAAATTCTATCATCGGGTAATTGGTTATTCCTGATTGCTGTCAATCTTATAAATCATTTTCCATTTCAGGACTTGGTTCACCAGGATAGAAGCGAGAGTCCAGAATTTCCTCTAAGCTGTAAAAGCAGTTTGGAGGAAAGGTTTTGAGAGGTAAATCGGTTTCTCCTACTGCCAAATCTCTACCGTTTTGATAAGCTTCTTGGAAAGCTTCTTGCAAGTAAGGTTTCAGACTTGGGTTATCCTGTATCAGCCTCTGAGTGTCCCGCCGCTGCACTCGAATTGTAGACAACCAGCTACGACTGCGCTGCTGGGGCTGATATTGCCACTTCAGCAAATGTCCTAGCAAAATGCTCAAACGATTTCTAAGTTCTTGACGTTCCTGTTTGCCCAAAGATTCAATTTCCTCAATTAAATTTGACAAGTCAAGTTCACTCCACTGACGCTTGCGAAGTAACTTGGCTTGTTGTTGTGTCCAAGCATAGAAGTCTGTCTGGTAAAGACTGTGCATCGTTTGATTGTCAGCTTAGTTACTAAAAATATATTATCAAAATTTTGCTAAAATCATTCAAATTTAGCTACTTGCAAACATTCAAGAAATGCGCGAGCTTCTGGATGCTGAGATTTTAGAAAATCATCGGGCGATCCCAATTCAACTAACCGTCCATCCTGCATCAAACCAATTTTAGAAGCTAACAAAAAAGCTTCTTGAATGCTGTGAGTCACAAAAATCACAGTTTTGCCCAGTTGCTGCTGCAATTGACCGAATTCTCGCTGCAATTCTAGGCGAGTAATGGGGTCTAAAGCGCCAAACGGTTCGTCCATTAACAGCAGTGGAGGGTCAGCCGCCAGTGCTCTGGCGACACCCACGCGCTGCCGCTGTCCGCCAGATAACTGATGGGGATAACGTTTGGCGAAGTGCTGCGGATCGAGGTTGACTAATTCTAACAGTTGGCGGACGCGAGATTGAATGCGATCGCCCTCCCAACCTTCCAGTTTCGGGACTAAACCGACGTTTTGCTCGACGGTAAAATGGGGAAACAAACCGATTTCTTGAATCACATAGCCAATTTTTCGCCGCAATTGAATGGGGCTCCATTCAGTTGTCGATTTTCCCATGACAAGCACTTCGCCGCTGGTTGGCGTGAGTAAATTGTTAATCAATTTCATGGTGGTAGTTTTGCCACTACCGCTGCGTCCCAGCAATACTAAAACTTCTCCTTGCAGCACTTTAAAATTAATTTTTTCTACTAAATGCCTGCGATTGAGGCGATATGTAACATCGAGGCATTCGACAGCAACTTCATGATTATTGAGAGCCATGATTGGTTTGGGTGATGTTAATTTTAATTAATCGTCAATCGGCTAGTGTGGCGGGAAAATTAAAAATCTAAAATCCAAAACTTGTTCTGAGCGAAGTCGAAGAATCTAAAATCTAAAATTGTCGTGGTTTTGCCATTCTAGCAACAAGGATCGACATTGGAGGCAAGTTAATTTTTTGAGCAAGTCGCGAATTCCGTCGGGGGTGACAGGATATACAGCACCGAGAAGTTCGGGATTTACTGTGGCTGTCGGGTGCAATTCTGCTACAAAACCGTAGAGTTTTTGATTGGAAAATGAGCTGTTGATTGCCCAGCCTGTGGTGTTGATTGGTTGGATGCGGGCGATCGCACTTTCTGTCAAGCCTAGTTCTTTTTTGATTATAACTGGAACTGCCGCTGCTGGCGTTGATGCTTCTGGTACGCGACCGCCGGGAAAATCGAGGGTTGCTTCTGCTACGCCGGGGCGATACATCGGTGAAGGAAACAGCAATTTGTCAGCTTGAATTGTTAAGATTACAACTGAATCTGCTCTTTCAACTCGCCAATATTCTACAATTTGCCCTTCGGTTGTTTCGAGATGTTCGGCGATTAGTTTTACCCAATGAGAGTTGATTTCTACAAAGCGGTCTAGAGTTTTCCACGGGGATTTTGCCGTTTGGTTCATATTAGAAGGAAGAGGGAAGAGGGAAGAGAGAAGAAGGAAGAGGGAAGAAGGAAGAGGGAAAAAATAATTAAGAATATCCTAAGCGTTGGCTATGGTTGCTATAAATCTGATGTTTTGACCATCGTAATCGATCGCTGTCGATCGCCCAAATAGCCGATCGACCTTTTCGACCTTTGAGCCACTTTTTCCCTCTCGATTGTAAATTTTTGTAACAAACTACACATTGACCCAGATAATTCAGTAACATAGACTACATAATCAAAATTTATCTGCCGCTCTGGGTTGTTAAAACGCCGCAAGGAGTGCAGACTCTTAGCTCGACAGACAGGAGTAATTATGCAACTGCAAACAGATATTCGTACTTGGCAATCGCAACAAACGCTAGCTGGCGCCGCGAGTGCCTTCGACTGGGAAAAATTTGGCTGCGCCGTACCTGCACCCAAATTGGTTCCTTCGATGTGGGTCAAATTGTTCAATCCCCCAACAGCATTCAGTTTTGACGAAGCATGGCTGTTGTGTCAGTGTTCCGAGGAAAAGTGGCTAGCTTGGATTCCTGATTATGGGGAAATTTTGCTAAGTACGAATGAATTTTGTGCTACTTAATCGAGAATTAAAGTGTTAAAATCCATATGCTCAGGGATTCACAGCATATTTTTGGGAAAAAACAGGTTTCTCTGGAATTATCTCGTTTGTAGTGAGGAATTTAGTCCTCAGAAATTAAGAAGGACTAAAGTCCTCACTACAAACCAATTAATTGACATTTTGCAACAAAAAGAGCAATAGAAAGTCTATTGCTCTTTTTGTGTAAAAACAGTCTCTAGTTTTTGTCTTCAGACAGCGGAACTGACTCGCTTATTTGCAAACTGCACGGTTATTTGCGTTTCTGACAATCGTGCCTACTTTGCCATTAATCATAATCGGGTTCTTGGTGCTGGCCCGGATCAAGCGGGGCTGTTTACCCAGACATTCTTTGATTGATTCTGCCCAGGTGGTGAGAGCGCTGGTGTATTCTGTACGAGTCGCTGGTGCGCGAAACTCATCGGTAATTAGGTGATCCGTGGTGATGCTGGTGTCAGTAGCAACATTGGTAATAATAGGAAAGTCAAAGGCTTTGGGCAAGGTTCTTTCAGGAATTTTGCCTGGTACCATCTGGTAGTTCATTGAGCCACCTTTGTAGTCAATACCTGCTTGGGGGGCTGTTTGAGCGAAGGCGGGAATAGGCAAGCTGGCTACCAAGACGGTGCAGCAACTCCAAAATAATTTCGATTTCATCCGATTCATCTCCTCAACTTTATGACGGTTAGCATTAATTAGATAGTCTCCAAAAACATTAGCTTCAATTAGAAAAAATATGATGCTAATGAACTTTTATCTAGATTTTGACCTACCTAATTTATTACCAGACATCTTCAAAAGTGTAAAAACTGGTTGGTCTGACAAACTGTAGAATGGTTTCAGTTGAGTAAGATATTTACACATCTGAAGTTGTTACAGCATTGGAGACTCGGTTTTACCAGAATGATTCATTTTTGAGCGATGTTATGGGAACTTTATCAAAGTTTGTCTCAGATATCAAGTTTTGCCGATCGCACATCACATCTTAACACTGTCCCAGCAGCTCGATCGCCCTTTGAGTGTTATGCGCTATACCAGGGCTTTGAAAGATGCTACAGTGCATCAATGGGCGTTTGAGTGTTTTCAAGCGACAATAGGCAGAGAAGGGGCTTGAAAATAGGTGAATTTAGTGGAAGATAGCAAGATTATAGACTTATCGGAAATCATGAGTGTTCCCGCGGCTCCTGCGGGTTACAAATCGGGCTTTGTGGGTATTATCGGGCGGCCCAATGTCGGCAAATCCACGCTGATGAATCAGTTGGTGGGGCAGAAAATTGCGATTACTTCGCCGGTGTCTCAGACGACGCGCAACAGGCTGCGGGGCATCCTGACGACGGATGAGGCACAAATTATTTTTGTCGATACTCCGGGAATTCACAAGCCACATCACCAACTGGGTAAGGTTTTGGTGCAGAATGCGCGCACCGCGATTCAGTCTGTGGATGTGGTGCTGTTTGTGGTGGATGGTTCGGTGGAATCCGGTGGGGGCGATCGATATATTATCGAAATTCTCAGCAATTGCAAAGTTCCGGTGATTTTGGGGATGAATAAGTTGGACGAACAACCGGAGGATTCCGTGTTGATCGATCGCACTTACGAGCAAATTGTCAATCCTGAGTGGCCAGTCGTCAAGTTTTCGGCTCTCACGGGCGAGGGTGTCGAGCCGCTGCAACAATTGTTAATCGAACATCTGGAGGTTGGGCCCTATTATTATCCGCCCGATTTGGTCACAGACCAGCCGGAACGCTTTATTATGGGCGAGTTGATTCGGGAACAGATTTTGCTGCTGACGCGGGAAGAAGTGCCACATTCTGTAGCAATTGCGATCGACATCGTTCAAGAAGAAGCCAAAATTACCCGCATTCTGGCGACGATTCACGTCGAACGGGATTCCCAAAAAGGTATTTTAATCGGTAAAAGCGGCAGTATGCTCAAGTCGATCGGCAGTGCGGCCAGAGAACAGATTCAAAAGTTAATTGAAGGCAAAGTGTATTTGGAGCTCTTTGTCAAGGTGCAACCTAAGTGGCGGCAGTCGCGGACTCGTTTGGCGGAATTGGGCTATCGCGTAGAAGAGTAAAACTATTGAAGTTCCATCCAAAGAAGAACAAGAAAAAATAGCTAATTTTTTGACAGCGATAGATAAAAAGATTGAAGCTATTGCCCAACAAATCGAATTAACTAAGCAATTCAAAAAAGGGTTACTGCAAAAAATGTTTGTGTAAATCGTTAAAATAGTACCAAAGCTAACCAAGGAATGATTTCCCATGATTGCCATTAAAGAAAACTTTCCCCAACTCTCCCCCGCAGAATACTTTGCTTGGGAAGAAAAGCAACTCGAAAAACACGAATACATCGACGGTCAAGTGTACGCCATGAGCGGCGGTAGCGTCAATCATGGTCGCATTGCCATCAGACTTACTGCTATGTTCGATAATCATTTAGAAAATAGCGGCTGTATAACGGGCAATTCTGATGTCAAGATTAACATCGTTGAAGCCAGTAACTATACTTACCCCGATGCTAGTGTAACCTGCGACGAACGGGATAAAACCACAACCCAATACATTACCTATCCCTGCCTAATCGTTGAGGTACTTTCTCCTAGCACCGAATCCTACGACAGAGGCGGCAAATTTAGAATGTATCGCAAAAATCCAGCCTTACAAGACTATTTATTAGTCAGTTCTACCAGCATCGAAATAGATTTGTATCATAAAAAAGATACAGGTGAATGGCTGATCATCAACTATCAAGCAGGCGATACCATAGAACTCAAAAGCATCAATCTAAGTTTTGCCATTGAACAAATCTATCGCAATCTCGACCTTACCCCAGAAACAACACCTGAAAAGTGAAAAAACTTGTTACAAAAAATGTTTGTGTAAATCGTTAAAATAGTACCAAAGCTAACCAAGGATAAACCCATGTTAACCCTAGAAATGGCAATCCAAAAAATCCAACAATTTCCCCCCGAACAGCGCAATAAAGTTATTGAATATATCGAATTTCTGGAATTTCAAGCCCATCGACAAGCTGAGTTTCCCACTTATAGCAATGCTGTTTGAAGCTGCACAGAATGGGAAGCCTGAAATCCTTTCCTGTAAAGGATACATTCTATGCAGCTTCACAGAAAAATGGTATTACCGAGTGTTTCTTATGAACTACCGAAACCACATCACGATCGAAGCAAATAAACGCGGTGGTAAGCCTTGTGTACGCGGCTTGCGAATTACGGTTTATGAAGTGCTTGAGTATCTGGCTTCCGAGATGACCGAAGCAGAAATTCTCGACGATTTTCCCGATTTGACGCGAGAAGATTTAAAAGCCTGTATTGCTTTCGACATCACAAGTTGAAAATTTGCTGCGTCGGGAGTTTAAGGCGATCGAGTTATTTTATGAAGACGAAAATTTATCGCTGCTTGCTTTATCATAATGCACCGATCGCCGAAAGTGTGCGATCGACTCTAAATGCTCTCTAATCTAAAATCTCATATAGATAGCTTTTTTCAGTGCGGCGGCTTCAGTGATTGACTCGAATCGTGCGGCGAATTCGATCGAGGAAAGGAGATTCCGATCGGGAGTAAGAAGCGGTTGACATACATCATCAAGCTGCGGTATTATTCGATTATATCCATTATTGTACCGCAACTGCGATATAATTATAAGTTATGCCTCAAAACCGAAACCAAAGATAGAAATGAGTAATGGAAGCATCGACAACAATTAGAAAAATGATGGCTGGCAACAAAATTATCGTGCCATCCTATCAGCGCGCATACTCTTGGGAAACTCCTGTTGAGAAAACAGATAGGAACACCCAAACGGACGTGTTTCTGTCGGACTTAGAAGAATACAGCAAGAGCAATGCCAAAAGCCCATATTACTTTGGTCATTTTCTATTTGAGGAAAGAAATGAGAAATTTCAAGTAATAGATGGGCAGCAGCGCCTTACAACCATTGTTATATTTTTGTCCGCTCTTTTTGCCAAACTAAAAACTATAAGAAATTGGAACGACGATGAAAAAGAGTTGTATGAAGACATGGTGAAGCGGGGCGGTACGATACGCTTCACTACGGTGGATTACGACAATCAGTTGTTCAAAGACTATGTAATTGAACAAACAAAATCTGATCTCAATAGACTTGACACAGAATCTGCACGCCGTATCGTTAAAGCCTTTGATTTCTACAAGAAAAAACTGTCGAATAAATCTGAAGAATATTTGATAAGAATGCTATCTATTGTTAGCAAATCAAATTGCACTACTCATCCAGTGCAGGACGAGTCGGAAGCAATTCAGATGTTTATATTCCAAAATAGTAGAGGTAAACAACCATCTAATCTAGAAATTGTCAAAGCTCAATTTATGTATAACGTTCATCTACATAGCAATGATGATAGAGATGAACTTATAGAAGAAATAAAGAACCGTTTTGAAAAAATTTACAAGTCAATTTCCTCAATTGAATATCGTATCAATGAAGATGATGTTTTGTTGTATACACTGCGGGTTCACTTTAACTCACTGTGGGAAACTAATGCACTAGATAAAATCGACAAGGCTTTATCAGGGCAAAACTCAATTGATTTCATAAAGTCTTTTGCAAGGTCACTCTCGGTAAGTTTTGAACACCTATCCGTATTTTTTGGAAAAGATGAACATGAAAATTTTGCAATACATTCCTTGATCACACTAGGGGGGATTGCCATTGCGCTTCCGTTTATCGTGAAGGCGTATAGATATGGCTTGTCTATTAATGAGATCGGAACTCTCTGTTCGTCACTAGAAAATTTGGTTCTTCGCCATCGTCTAATCGGAACCCGTGCCGACATAACAGCAAGAATAAATGGTGTGTTTGAAGAATTTACTGAGAACCACAAAGATATTAGCCCAATAATTGCCCGAATAGAGTGGATGAAAACCACATCGGATTGGTGGTGGGCTTATTGGAACAATGAAAAGCTCAAAGAGTCCCTCCAAGGTGGAATAAATCATTCAGTTGCAAAATATCTCCTTTGGAAATATGAGGCGTACTTAGAGCAGCAAGGCAAGAGTGGCTATTGTCCTACCCGTTTTGACAGAATCATAAATCCAGAATTGGAACACATTGCTCCAACAACTGAACCTGAAATAAAGCCTCACGGTTATGACAATTACGACGAGGAGTTCAGGAACCAATACCTAAATTGTCTAGGTAACTACTTGTTGTTGTCAAAATCGCATAATTGTGCAGTTGGTAATATTTCACTGTCCCAAAAATTAGCTACCTATAATCACAATGAACAACAAAGAGAAGTTCGGAGTGTAGTTTCTGAGAATGGGTTATGGAGCAAAGAAATAATAAAAAACAGGAAAGATAAAATCATCGACGTAATCGTAAAAATATGCTGAGAGAGGCATAACAACCGCGCTGCACCGGAACGTACAAATATGGTTGGTTGAGCTGCAAAGGTTATCTGCGTCCGGTGAGCGCGAACGTTATCTCGTAAACGCTGCCTGACCTTGGAGATAATTCGGAAGCTCGATCGTCGAGAGATTGACCTACAGAAAATTGGTAAAATCAATAGATACGCTTCGATCGCGCACCCATGCAACAAGCTAGTCGATCAAAAAAAAATGTTTGTGTAAATCGTTAAAATAGTACCAAAACCAACCAAGGAGAAACCCATGTTAACCCTAGAAATGGCGATCGAAAAAATCCAACATTTTCCCCTAGAACAACGCAATAAAGTTATTGAATTTATCGAATTTCTGGATTTTCAAGCCAGCCAAACTAAAACGATAGAACCAAAAAATGATGACTCCGATCGAGAACCATCCTTTTTCGATCTAGCCGGAATCTGGGAAGGAAAAAATATCACCCTAGACAACATTCGCAAAGACGCATGGGGGTAAAGAAAACTAATGAAGACACTCCAACTATAGAACCCATTTGACATCTTTGAGTTTTTGGGTTGGGTGACGAGAAATACCGAGAGAAACCCGGTTTCTGAGATTTACGCTAGGGGCGAGAAACCGGGTTTCTACGAGTCTTTGGTTGGGTGACGAGAAATATAGAGAGAAACCCGGTTTCTGAGATTTACGCAGAATAGATCTCAAATGGGTTCTATACCGTTATCTCGTAAACGCTGCCTCACCTTGAAGATGATTCGGAATCTCGATCGAGAATTAAGGATTCCGTAGGAGATTCCGATCGAGCTTTATCCTGCGAAAAAACTTAGAAACCTGAAGGCGAAGAAAAACCCGCCCTAAAAGGACGGGACTTTAGCCCTCCGCTACACTCCGCTAATTACCAACAACTATTAAGGCAACTCAACGGAACTCGGTTTAGCAATGTGAGGCAAACCCCAGCCTAATTTTTCCCGCAAAATATGGAAAAACTCAAAAGATTGTATCCGAACAAAACGCGCTGGGTAGGGCGATCGCTCGATTTGTACCCAATCCTCCGGCAAAACATAACATCCGCCGTTCCCATCTACCACCATTACCAGGCGATTCGGACTCGCCGGCAAAATTTTGACCGGTTCGGTGTTGGAAAACACCAAAGCCCGCGAAGCCATCGAATGGGGGCAAATAGGGATCAATTGCAGCACCGGTATTCCGGGAACAATTACAGGCCCGCCGGCAGAAAGGGCGTAAGCCGTCGATCCTGTCGGAGTCGAGATAATTACTCCATCGGCGGCAATGTCAATAGAGGCGTGATTCCCGATCGCGACTTCAAAATGACACATACAAGTCAGCGGTTCGCGGTGCAGCACCATTTCATTGAGACAAAGCGCTTCCCAAAGGCAGTCATTTTCTCGAAACAGCCGCACGGCCAGCATTGACCTTTCTTCTATTTCGTATTCTCCAGCGATCACTTTTTCCAAAGCTTGCGGGAGCAAGTTCAGATAAGTTTCTGTTAAAAAGCCCATATGACCAGTATTGACAGTCAGCAGTGGCACTCCGATGGGAGCAACTTGGCGAAACGCAGACAGCACCGTACCGTCGCCACCCAAAACCACTGCAAACTCCATGTCACTGTCAAAACCGGGGGGGACAAGTTGGTCGATCGGAGTGTGGCACATGGGGCGATCGGGGCTAGAATAGCCCAAAATTCCCCCGGCACCGGAAACCGCGCAGACCTCCCAGCCGCGGGCAGTCAGCTTGTCTTTCAACTCTTCAGCGATGCGACAAGAGACTGGTTTAACGTCGTTGTATATAATTCCAGCTTTCGGCACTTTAAAATGTAAAGGGCATTTTTTGTTTACTCCGTTTTTTAGTCTTAAGCTGCTCGTACTCTATTTCCTTGAGCTTCTTCATAATCAGATTAAAGTATTCTTCGAGATAAGACTCCAAAGTAGTAGTTTCTTTGGGGTCAATTCCGAAGACGCTATAAACTTCATCCATCGGAGCTTTCAAGGGTTTTCCGGCTGCTAAAACTTCTGAAAAAGCCAATCTGTCAGCTACGTTCCAACTCCACTGAAAGAACTTAGCAAATTGACGAGTAGCCTGCAACAAGGCATCTGGCGTGCGGGTGATTTTGGCTTGTTTGCCAGAAAGCCGCTCGCACAACCGCACAATTTCCTCAGCATCCCAAGCTCGATTTCCCACCACCGGAAAGGTTTTTTTCTCGGTTTCGGGAACGGTAAGAGCTCGGACGGCAAACTTTGCCACGTCCTGAGTGTTCATATAAGCAAGGGCTGACGGCTTGTTGGGCAGCCAGACTGCCTGATTGTCCAAAATCGGCATTGCGTACAGGTTCACCAGTCCTTGCAAAAATCCGCAAGGTCTCAAGATTGTGTAATCTAAACCGGATTCTGCTAAGAAAAGCTCGGTACAGCGCTTGATTTCCAACAAGGGAACTTGCGGATATTTCTCAGCATCGAGAAAAGAAAAGAATATATAACGCTTGATGCCTGCTGCTGCTGCTGCTTGGATTAGCGATACTTTTCCGTCCCAGTCTACTCTTTTGATGCTGACAGAATCTGCCGCGCTGGCTGTTGCTGCATCGATGATAGCAGTGACGCCTTCTAGTGCAGGAATCAAGCTGTCGGGCTGACAAAGGTTCCCCGGTACGAGTTCAGCGCCCCATTCTTTCAAAAATGCAGCTTTTCTGTAATTTCTGACTAAACAGCGCACCTGGTAGCCCTCGTCTAGGGCGCGGCGGGCTATTTGGCGGCCGAGGGTGCCTGTGGCTCCTACAATCAATAAAGTCATCTAGGGATTAATTTATGAATCTTAAACTTTCTATAAGATAGTATCAGGTTTTCGTTATGTTTTTTATAAAAACTTAACAAAAGCCTGATTTTTTCTCATTTTGGACTTGAAAGCTTCGGCAGCAGGCTGGCTCTGGGTGGCAGGCAGAAGCTAGAAGGCTTAACTTAGAAGACTTCTGAATGATTGTTACAAAAACTTATTCTTCGCCGCCTTGCAGTTTGAGCAGGAGGAAGCCTCCGCCTATACCCACGAAAATTAGGGAAAAGGACAAAAAGGCTGCATTGAAAATTTCAGGATTCATGATTTTATATGTCTAATTGGGCGATCGCATTAAACAAAGATAATATAATTTGGGGCAACCAGCTACATGAATGCTAAAATCTCACTGCTGAAATTGCTGTATTTTTTGGGGAGAAAACTGCCTTGAGTCTCGATCGGGAATCAAAACTAGCTGTAACTCTGGGAGATCCGGCGGGAATAGGCCCGGAAGTGATCCTCAAAGCCTTGGCAGATCCGGCTGCTGCTTTGATGGTGACGGTTTTCGGCTCGCGGGCAATTTTGCAGCAAACTTACGATAAGTTGCGATCGATCGATCCAGCAACCGCAGCGGCAAATCCCGAAACATTAAACATTATTGATATCGAACCAGACAGCAAATGGGGCTCCATTGTCCCCGGTGTCGGGAATGCTGCTAGTGGGGCGGCTAGCTTTGCGTATATGGAAAGGGCGATCGCCCGTACCCTTGCCGGCGAATTCTCGGCCATTGTCACCGGCCCAATTTCCAAAACTTGCTGGCAAGCTGCCGGTTACAATTATCCTGGACAAACAGAACTCCTCGCAGAAAGGGCTTCATCGCAGCGGTTCGGAATGCTGTTTGCCGCCACATCTCCTCACAGCGGTTGGACGCTGGTAACTTTACTCGCTACCACACATATTTCCCTGCGTCAAGTACCGGATGCTTTGACTCCAGAATTGCTCAGCGAAAAACTAGAATTGCTGATAGACTGTTTGCGGGAAGATTTTGGGATCGAAAGACCGAAAATTGCAATTTCTGGCTTAAACCCTCACAGTGGGGAAAATGGCAAACTGGGAAATGAAGAGCAAGATTGGATGATACCGTGGTTGGAAACGCAGCGCGATCGTTTTCCTCAAGTGCGGTTAGACGGGCCAGTCCCCCCGGATACCATGTGGGTAAAACCAGCTAAAGTTTGGTACGGCTTAGCCAAAGAAGCTCACGACGGTTACTTGGCAATGTATCACGACCAAGGCTTGATTCCAGTCAAATTGATGGCTTTCGACAAAGCAGTCAACACTACAATTGGCTTACCCTTTGTCCGCACATCTCCCGATCACGGCACAGCTTTTGATATTGTAGGTCAAGGAATTGCCGATGCCTCCAGCATGACAGCAGCATTGCAGTTGGCTGCCCAGTTGGCTAGTCGCAGAGTAGCAGCTAAAATAGGGCAATAGCTTTAGTACGTCTGACACTGCGCAAAATTGTGTTCGCTGGCGCGAGGCGGCAAGCAAGCTGGTTATTTTAGTCGATCGGTTAAAATCAGATTTTGGTAGCACAGTATGGCAGCATCTAATGATAATTCAAGCAAAATATATCAGTCAGAAACAGAAGTGTCAGAGGCACCTGTGGCAAGTTCTAAAGCTGGAGATCAACTTCAGGAATTGCTAATCATACTGACTGAAATACAGTTACTTAAGCAATTTAAAAAAGAACCTATCGAACTGAAGTTACCGCCCTCTGAAAAGTCGGCAGAGCGACTTGAGGAAGAAGAAAACCGGCGCAACCAATTGTCTTTTCTGATCGAATCACCTGCTGTTGTGCCGGAAGTGTTGAATAATCATGAAGAGATACCATCTGAAAGACTACCAAAAAATAATCAGGCAGCAGGTTTATCTAGAATCGCGAATGTAGCCAACAATTATCGACCGTCGGAGGAAGAATTAGAACAAGCAGTGGAGGAGTTTAAGCGGTTGCAACAACTGCTGTTTGAAAGGGATTTGCCGGAATTTTATAGTAATATTTTCAGCGTCGAAGAAAGGTTGGAAAATTTTGAGAACCTCATGTCTGAACCGCAAGAATTGATGAATTTATTAAAGCCGTTAATCCCTGAGTTGGTAACAGAGGAGTTAGAGCGGTTGAAGTCTGAATTAAACAACGCGATCGAACTCGCCAGCAACGATAAAATGAATCGCCTGGAATTTCAGGCAAAATTAGCGGATTTGGAAAATCAAATTGCTAACTTCAACCACCAGCAACTGCCGAATCCTGAACAGTTAATCAAACGGCTGATGCCGTTAGTGGGCGAGATGCTCAACCGCAAGGTAGAAGAGTCTAAATTAGAGGTAGCAGCGGCGATCGCACCGACAATCAATCAAGTAATTGACAATCAAAATGGACTGGAAAAACAAGTAGTAATAATTGAAGATAAATTTGCGAATATTCAGCAACGTTCCCAGCAGCAACCGGAAGATTTAATCAAGCATTTAGTGCCGATAGTTAGCGACTTGCTGAACCGCAAAATTAGTGAATTAAAGTTAGAAGTTATAGCAACTGTCGCCCCTTCAGTACAGGTAAGAATAGCTTGGGTAGAAATAGAAGAAAAAGTATTGAGCATCATCGAGGGCCGGCTGGCTACGCAACAGTCGCCAATTCAGAAGCCTGAAGAGATCATGGCGATGTTGATGCCGGCAATCACTGATTTGCTGAACCGGAAAATCGATGAATCAAAATTAGAGGTAGCTGCGGCGATCGAACCTTTGATAGAATCAGCAATTCTGCAAAGAGAAGTTCCAGGAAAATTGAGCGATGTAGAAAGTAGACTAAATAATCTGCACCGACAGCAAAAGTCTCAACCGGAAGAAATTATGGCACGGTTGATGCCGTTAATGATTGAGTCGCTAAACCGGAAAATTGATGAGACAAAGTTGGAGGTTAGAGAGGCGATCGCACCTGCTGTCAATACTGCCATTCAAAACAGCGGTATTGCAGCACAAATATTGCAAAATGAAAATAAGATTGTCGAAGTTCAGCAGCAAGTTTTAGCTGAGATAGAAGGGTTGATGGGAAGAATCATGCCTGCGATCGTACAAATGCTGTCTGGAAGCATTCGGGAAGCAAAGCTAGAGATAGAATCTGCGATCGCCCCCGCTGTCGATGCGATAATTCAGAATAAAAGGATTGATGAAAGACTGGGGAATATCGAACAAAAGATTGTGGCGATCGAACACCGGATTTATCAATCGACAGACTTGTTTACAGATTTACTAAAACCTTTGATTGACGAGCTGATGGTTAGCCATCACACCCAACTGCAAAAGTCGGTCATCGAATCTATTTTACCATTATTAGATGAAGCAGTAGGTTATAATTACAATCTCAACGGTAAAGTAGAGGAGCTCGATCGCAAAATAACTGATGCGGAATGGGGAGGCGATCGGGAAGAATTAGTGGCGAAAATTAAAATGATTTTCCCCCAAATGATGCTCCAAACAATTAATGAGTCAAGACAATTATTTGCCGAAACCATAGCTCCAATAATTGATGAAGTAATTAATATCAAAACCCGAGAAAACAGGCAGTCGATGGGATTAGCCATAGCCGCGTCTCTTCCTGTGGGAATCAGCAACAGAATCAGTGAATCGCCCGATGAAATTGCAATGGCGATCGCACCGGAAATTGCCTCTGCCATCAGACAGCAAATTGCTCTCAAACAAGAAGCCATGTCAGATGCACTTTATCCGATCATCGGCAGCACAATTTTAAAATATATAGCCGAGACGATGCGCGATATTAACGAAAAAATCGAGAAATCGTTAAGCCCAGAGGGAATAACTCGCAAAATTAAAGCCAAATTGCAGGGAATTTCTGAAGCTGAATTGCTGATGAAAGAAACAACACCATTGACTGTTAAAGCTGTATTTTTAATCCAAGCAGCATCAGGCTTAGTAATTTCGGCAGTGCAGCCGTCTGCAAGCGAAGAGCTAGAATCAGAAATGATATCGGGGATGCTGACTGCTATTCGCTCTTTTGTCAACGACTGTATATCTCAATCGGGAAATTTTGCAGAGATTGATGCCATAGAATACGGGACATCTTCGATCGTATTGGAAGTAGCCGGTTCGTGTTATTTAGCAGTAGTTATCGAAGGAGGAACTCGCCAGTGGTTTAAGTACAAAATGCGAGCGATATTCAAAAATATTGTTCAAGAATACGGGGATAAAATTCAGGCATTTAACGGAGATCCAACCTGTGTACCTCCTGAAGTAAAATTGAATTTGCAAAAGTTAATCGATACAGAGGTAAAAGTTAAATCTGCTAAAATTCCAATTTTACCAATAATCGGTTTGGCAGCGTTAGGTTTAATTGGCGTACCTTGGGGTATTCATCAATACCGCAGCTCAATTGCAGCGACTTTAGAAGCAGATACAAATTTAGCTTTACAATCTGTTCCAGAGTTATCGGTTTATCGCCTTGTGGCAGATGTCAAAGATCAAGTATTGGAGATTTCGGGACGAGTGCCGAATCAAAAGCTGCGAGCGAAAGCAGAAAAAATCGCTCAGCAAGCCGCTCCTAAATTAAGAATTGACAATAAAATTATAGCCGTTGAAGTACCTCCCGATCCAGTTTTAACAGAAGCCGATGTCAAGCGGACTGTGGCTCTTTTGAATAAATTAGAAAGCATTAATATCTCGGCTCGTTATGCAGAGGGAAAAGTCGCCGTTGCAGGGAGCGTGAGCAAAGCGACAGATGCTCAGAAAATCACTCAAGCTTTTGAGAAAATTCCGGGGGTGAAGTCTGTAACAAATACAGTGGGAATAGGCACTCAACCGCCGTCACAGGCGATAGATGTTCGCCTTTATTTTGGTGTGGGTTCGGTAATTTTGTCGCCGAAAGATGCAGCACAAAAGCTTGGGAAAGTCAAGGAATATATGGAGGAAAATAGCACGAAGAGTTTGAGGGTAGTTGGTTACAGCGATTTTAACAGCAGTCCTGCGGAAAATCAAAAGTTGGCTCTGGAAAGGGCGATAAATGTGAAAGCTGCTCTGGTTAAACAAGGGATAAATCGCAACAGAATTCAAGTTGCTTCTACTAAGGGCCGTCCTGAAGGTGTGGAGGCGAATCAACCGCTGTGGCTGAGCAGATTGGTCATATTTGAGGTGGTAAATTAAATTTGGGAATGGGGAATGGGGAATGGGGAATTGGTAATTGGGGAATTGGGAATTGAGAATTGGGAATTGGGAATTGGTAAATAAGAGTCGGCGAATGGAATTCGCGACTACACAAACGATGTCCGCCTCCGCGGACTGAAGAAGAAGAAGTCGGCGGTATTAAAGGCGGATTTGGTGTGATTAATGATTTTTAATTTAATCGAACTCGCCCGGAGGTAAAGGCTTGTATTCGATCGCCCAAGCATACTAACAACCGGCCGCTTCCGTCAATCCCGGCGGCTTTTCCGCAGATGGTTTCCGAGGAAAGCTCGATCGCCACATTACACCCAATCAGGGCATCGCGGCGGCACAATTCCGGCAAAAGTGGCGTTAAACCGGACTTTTGGGCGGGCTTGTCTGTGGTGGAAAACATATCGGCTAGTTCGAGTAAATAGTGCCGCAGTCGATCGAGCAAACACAATTCATCGGGCACATTACTAGCAATAGAATGCAAGCTTACCGCATTGCCGATCGCCCTTTCATCCAATCCTGCCGCCGCGAAATCTACGCAGCGGTTGAGTCCAATTCCCACAACGGCGCGAGTGCCGAAAATTTTACCAGAAGTGGCTTCACAGAGAATTCCGGCTAATTTGTGGCGATCGATCCAAACATCATTCGGCCATTTCAGGCGCAGCATATCGCGGCATTCGGGCACCAAATCCTCGATCGCGAAAATCACAGCTAAACCGACTGCTAAACTGAGTCCGGGTAACAAATGGGGATTGAGGTTGTCGAGCACAAAACTTGCAGTCAAAACACCGTTTGGGGCGTGCCAGGTGCGATCGTGTTGGCCGCGCCCGCTGGTTTGCCGCTTAGTAAATATTACATCTCCGTGGTGCAGTTGCGCCGCGCGGGCGATCGCCCAACTGTTGGTACTCGGACAGGTATCTAAGGTGTGCAGCCAGTGACGCACTAGCTCGCGATCGACGACATTTATCAACTCAACTCCATTCTGTTCTAATTTGTTGAGTTCTCTCATATCATCTTATCTCAAAAAATACTATTATCTTCGCTGATTTATTATAGAATTTAATTTAAAATCTATCGCCATTTTTTTCTCTTTGATAACTTAAGCACAGGAAATCAGAAACCCAATTTCTTCGTAGATATCTAGTTGGAAAACCAATATTATTGCAGAAAACGGGTTTCTCTAACCTGAGCTTTATCGTCGAAAAAAGACACGCAATTCCTACACAATTTACGCTGCTGATTCCCCTTGCATTTCCAGCAACTCAGGAACCGTCACAAACCGATATCCCTGCTTCTTCAAACCAGCAATCATCTCCGGTAAAGCCTTAATAGTACGATATCGATCGCCCCCGCCATCGTGCATCAACACGATCGCCCCCGGCTTCGCACCCTTCAATACATTATTAACAAAAGCCGACGGTTGAGCGCGCGGATCGGTATCGGCAGAAGTTACCGACCACATCACCACAGCATAATTCTGCTCTTTAGCATACTTAGCTAAGCCATTATTCAAAACACCCCCCGGCGGGCGGAAAAAAGTAGTCTTAACTCCCGTCGTTTCGTAAATAAGTTTAGCCGTGCGATCGATTTCATTAGCCGCCGTCGCTGCATCCATCGGATCGTACCAGTGATGCCACGTATGATTGCCGATCGCGTGACCTTCTGCGACAACTCGGCGAGCAATATCAGGAGAATTTTCGATAGATTGACCTAGCCAAAAAAAAGTTGCTTTAACATCATTTTGCTTAAAAATATCCAGCATTTGTTCCGTCGTTTCCGGCCACGGGCCGTCATCAACAGTTAAAGCAATCACTTTCTCAGAATCTTTGACTTTTCCCTCAAAAACAGTTGTTCCCTGAAACTGTTCAGGCGGCACAAAAGTCAAGAGTTTTTCTTTGGATTCCAATACGGTGAGAAGTTCCTCAATTGTGCGATCGAGATTAAACGCTGTTTGATTGTCCCCAACCTTTTTTACTAACGGATTTACGGTTAAGGATTGGTTAAGGTTCTGTACCTGCATCGCGGCGGTTGCAGGGTTGCCGCTTCCCTGTTGGTTTCCTGGCATCAGCATACCGAGGATAAAGCTAATCGTAGCAGCGGCCAGGGCGATCGCCACAAAACGCCATTCTTTTCTCAGTTTTTGAAACAGATGATTTCCCCTCACTTGAGATTCCTTTCGCTTCACACTGCGGATAATGATAATGGGAATTTCAGGGAAAAAACACTGAATTTTTTATAAATATCTCTCAGCGGGGATTGACAGCGGGATCGGAAGGGCGATCGAATGCGGGCGATGGGAAGGAAGCGGGCGATTCACGGCGGGCGATTCACGGCGGGCGATTCAAATCGCGCCGACACAGACGAAACCCGAGCTCAGAGGGGTTGAAGAGTTAAAGCCTTGCCGCCAGTAAATCCCGAATAATTGGGATTTTCGCCGCAATTTCTGCTTGAGGCACCTCCGTTTGCTCAAAGCTCGATCGCCCTGCAAGTCTCGCGCCCCACTGCTGCAACTTCGGATACTCATCAAAAGATATGTTAAACATCCCCACAGAAGGCACCGCAGTCCCCGCCACGACTTCCGCCAAAGAAAACTGTTCGCCAGCAAAAAAAGTGCGTCCATCCACCAGCAACCCCTCAAAAAACCTCAGCACCGTTAATATCTGTTGCTTTGACTGTGCCAACTTTTCCTCAGTGTCTCCCGGTACACCGAGCATTTGCCTGGTTAAGGGAAACATTGCCGGCAACAGTTCATTTAACGTCACCATTTCCACCATCCGCACAATTCCCAAGGCTTTCGCCTCTGTCGGTAGCAGTGCAGGCGTCGGGTATTTTGCATCTATATAATCGAGAATTGCCAGAGATTCCACCAAAGTCAAATCTCCATCCACTAACACCGGTATGCGGTGGAACGGATTAATTGCCAGAAAATCCGGCCCAAATTGGTCGCCATCGAGGTTAAGTGCGATCGGCTCAAACGCAATCTGCTTTTCCAGAAGTGCCACCCATACGCGGCGAGAATTCAGAGACATCGGAGTGTAGTACAGTTTCAGCATCGGATTTACCACGCGCTACAGCACCAGTTTAGCAGCCAAATGTCTTGATTATTCGTGTGTTCGGAGGAGTGGGAGTGTTGGTTGGGGCGATCGACTACCATTCAAAAAAACTAATTTCAAAAAAAGTTGTATTACCCCCTTGACATTCTTGTAACACGCAATGTAGTATAAATGTATGGCGAAGGGGAAAGAGCTTCAAAGCATTATCCCAAGAGCAATACGAACCTTGAAAACTGAATAGATCATTAATCATGTCACATAATTGCGGACATTTGGCGGTGTAGACTCCGGCAACCATAACTCCCTAGGGTTGTAGTACGCGGAATCAACCGCCACCCCGTCCAAACTTCAGTAATTCAAGAACAAAATATTAGACCTATTGCAAAAATAGCTAGGACGGGCTCTTCGGCCCATCCCACAAGAGAAAAAACTTTTTGTGGGATGGGCCGAAGAGCCCGTCCGAAAATTTGATTACAAGGACTTTTTCAAGAGTTCTATTGTTCATTATCACGGGGGTATAGCTCAATCGGTTAGAGCAGTCGCCTGTCGAGCGAAAGGTTGCGAGTTCAAGTCTCGTTACTCCCGTCAAAGTCCCGCAGGCAAAAGTCAATCCGTCACCCTCTCTGGCGTGAAGATTGCGAGTGCAAACCTCGTCGGGACTCCCAGGTTAGGTGGCTGAGCGGCCCAAAGCGTCGGTCTGCAAAACCGAATTTCGCGGGTTCAACTCCCGCCCTAACCTCTGTTTTTGCTGATTCGCAGGAGCAATCTAAAATCGCAATCTAAAATCGCAAATTCCCAATCTAAAATCTAAAATCGATAGTGCTGTAGGCAAATGGTTTAAGCCGCTTGGTTTTCACCCAAGTGATCTGCGGGTTCAACTCCCGTCAGCACTTTGTGTAGGTCGTTGGCAGAATGGTTTTGCAGCCGCCTTTTAAGCGGATGGATCGAGGTTCAATTCCTCGGCGACCTACCAAATTTTCAATATTGGGTTGGCCCTCCTATTGGTGTGGGTAGCTGTCTGTAAAACAGTAGCTTAAAGCGTTGTTGGTTCAATTCCAGCCCGACCCATTTGCAACTGTATGTAATATGCAATTGCGATCGAGAGAATGTGTTGTAACTGGACAACAATTCAGTTTGCGCAACTGAAGATTTGGGGGTTCAAATCCCTCCGTTCTCGCTCAATTGGAGAAGTGGCCGAGAGGCTTATGGCGCTTTCCTGCTAAGAAAGAGCGGTTTAACACCCGTCGGGGGTTCAAATCCCTCCTTCTCCGTTTTCCCCCGATAGCTCAGTTGGTAGAGCGCTTGTTTGAAGAACAAGAGGCCGTCAGTTCGACACTGACTTGGGGGATTGCGTTGCCTCATAGCTCAATGGTAGAGCTGCACGCTGTTAACGTGATGGTTGTAGGTTCGAGTCCTACTGAGGCAGCCATTTTTTAAATTGCCGGGTAGACAAATTGGTAAAGTCGCCTGTCTCTGAAACAGGAATTTATGTAGGTTCAAAGCCTACCCCGGCATTCAATTATTCGGAAGTCGCCTAATTGGTATGGCACCGCTCTTTGAAAGCGGAACAATGCAGGTTCAAACCCTGCCTTCCGAGTTCTGCTTTTCTAATAGCAGTAATCATGACGCTCCTGTAGCCCAATTGGCAGAGGCCGCAAGCTCAAACCTTGTGTTGTGTAAGTTCAAATCTTACCAGGAGTACCAAATGTTTCACTAAGTTTACACTTGCTCTTGTGGCGGAATTGGCAGACGCGGCAGACTTAAAATCTGTTCTATTTTGATTGTGAGTTCGAGTCTCACCGGGAGCATGAACGGGATGTGGCGTAACTTGGTAGCGCGGCGGCTTTGGGAGCCGAAGGTTGCAGGTTCAAATCCTGCTATCCCGACTTTACCTCTGTGATGTAATTGGAAAACATCATCGAATCAGAATCGGTGTTTTGCAGGTTCAAATCCTGTCAGGGGTACTTGGCTAACAGCCAATTTCTGCTATTTGCTCTCGTGGCGGAAAGGCAGACGCGCTAGTTCGAGAAGCTAGTTTTATACAGGTTCAAATCCTGTCGGGAGCATGGATTTTCCATAAATATCGGAGGAAGTTACAATGCTTAAAATAGTCTATGAATCGCAGCTATTCTGTAGAGAATCGCTCAATTAAAATTTGCCCTTGTAGCCCAATTGGAAGAGGTGTCTCGCTTAGAACGAGAAGGTTGCTGGTTCAAATCCAGCCAGGGGCATTTGGTAATAGCGCGGGGATGGAGCAACGGTTAGGCTCGGCAGTCTCATAAGCTGCAAATCAGCAAGTTCAATTCTTGCCCCCGTCACCAAATTGCAGGTGTGATGTAATTGGCAACATGAGGCTCTTGTAAAGCCTTTATGCGAGTTCAACTCTCGCCACCTGCTTGTACTAAAATCAGAAGGAGTTTATCTAATTATGCTAAATTATAAATAAGAGTTATAGCGCTAATTTTCACCAGCAAATCCGAGTAAAAAGCATGAAAAGAATTGCCATCGCTCAAGACACGCTAAAAATTATCGAAGATGGTTGCTACTTGTCCCCTGAAGGCAAGCAGGTTAAGATCGATCGCCAATTAGCATCCTGTCTTGCTGGGACAGCATACTACGAACCCGAAGCCCTGTCAGCGATTCAGGAAAATATTCTCTCCGGTACTCCCCAATTCTCAAACGAATTTATGGTGAGAAATGAGACAACGCTGGTGGGGGCTGAGCGTACAGCGCGATCGTACAAATTTGCAAAAATTGCAGTCCTAAACTTCGCTTCTGCTAAAAATCCGGGTGGTGGATTCATCAAAGGCGCTAAAGCACAAGAAGAAAGTTTAGCACGTAGTTCTGCACTAGACCTCTTGCAAAATAATTTTATGATCTAATGGAAAGTTTTGCTTTACTGGATTGAATCCCAACTCTTAACTTATTTTTACTCTTGCCTTGCTAGAAACAGGAT
>NZ_JAUBVR010000080.1:0-26749 GCF_036705955.1 Microcoleus sp. A6-C6
ACTGAAGGCGGTTGAAACCGCTGCCGACTTATCCCCATGTCTAAAGCCAGGGGCTTGCATCTCGCTTTTCGGTCAAATTCTACATTCGATCGCTTTGGCGGACTTTCCATCCACCACACGACATCGCCGCATTTGTCAATCTTAGATCTGGCGAGAAATTGAGGAGCGGGCGATCGCACATTTCCCGCTTGACACCGCTCCAGATCCCAGCAATCCGTTCAAAAGCTCGTTAGCGAAGCCCTCGAAGAGGATCCTCCGCTGGCTGTAGAGATCGATCGAAAACCTCGCCCCGTCAGTAATTTGCCCGCATCTTGCAAAAATATCAATTTGCATCCCCCCACTTCTAATTCCTTGTGTTATTCTAATAATTGTGATTACTGGAACGATACTCAGAACGCAGGTTCTTTCGGTTACGCTGGCAAGGGCTAGCGCACAAATCCTCACACCAAATCTTGTATTTGGGTGAGGTGCGTTCAAATATTAAACCATTTAGCTAATCCCGGAGGTGATGCCCATGATAGGTAGTAAACTCATGGGTCATCAGATTGGAAACTACCGGCTGTGCGCCGGGGCCGCTCACTAGCAGCCAGCCCTCGTTTCCAACTGGAAACGAATTCCATCGGGAACCAGGCTGAGCTAGGGATTCTCCCGGCAGTCAGGTTCTAATCTGAAGACCCGCTAGACCGCTCTCACCTCAAATAGTGTTAAATCTTGAGTGTTAAAACTTGAGGCTCAACACTATTGGTGAGAGCGGATAGTTTTTGGTTATATTTTCCACAGGTGAGCAATTAATCTGTTATTAATCTCAAATCAAAGTAAAAAAATTATGGCTGATCTACTTAACGATACTGAAATTCAAGAGCGCACCAGTCAATTATCGGGCTGGAGGATTGAAGACAAGCAACTGCGGTGTACCCGGAAATTTAAAGACTTTATTGCTGCGATCGCCTTTGTGAATAAGTTGGTCGAACCCTCAGAAGCCGCCGGACATCACCCAGACATAGAAATCTCGTATAACAAAGTAACAGTTAACTTGACAACTCACGATGCCGGAGGCTTAACTGAAAAAGACTTTGCGCTAGCCCAAGAGATTTCTAAGCTAGATTAGAAGAGTTCCCGTTTTCAGAACAAGAGCCACTGCATCTAGCGACAGTCCCCGATCGCGGAAAGTTCGCAAATAAAAAATCGACTCTGGGTTAAAATCGGTGTGAAAAAGTCGAGATGCTAAAAGTCCAATGTATTAAAGGCTATTCGCCATCCTCCGACCATGATCGTATTTGAAAGGCCAGAGTTCTTGAACGAGTCTGCTGAAAGAACCGATCTGATAGAAAAGCTTTTGGATATTGGCGCGGCTCTGTCGAGCGCCCAAGATTTAAGCGGCTTGCTAAATTTAATTTTATCCAAAAGTAGGGAAATTACCAGCAGCGATGCGGGCAGCGTTTACTTAGTAGATCGCAGCGACGAAAAACCTAAGCTGCTGTTCAAGGTAGCCCAAAACGCTTCTAAACCGGGCCTGTCGTTTAAAGAGTTTGCGCTGCCGCTGACAGACAAAAGTTTGGCAGGTTACGTAGCAATTACAGGTCAAAGTTTGAACCTGTCGGATGCCTACGACTTACCCCCAGGCGTACCTTACCAGCTAGATACCAGTTTTGACAGGGATATTAATTACCGCACTTGCTCGGTAATGGTGTTGCCGATGCAAAACAGAGAAGGCGAGACAATCGGCATACTGCAACTGATCAACCGCAAAACAAAGGCAGATGCGGTGCTTACAGCCGAAAATGCCTGGGAATCGACGCAGCAGTATACTTTGTGGGAAGAAAGAATAGTTCGATCGCTCGCATCTCAAGCAGCAATCTCGATCGAGCGCAATCAACTCCAAGAAAGCATAGAACATTTGTTCGAGGGCTTCGTCAAAGCCTCAGTCCAAGTCATAGAAGCCAGAGACCCCTGTACCTACGGCCATTCAGAACGAGTAGCAGCCCTCACAGTACGCCTGTCAGAAGAAGTAAACAGCGTCAGCGGTGGATGGCTGCGATCTATTTACTTTAACAACCGCCAAATTCAAGAAATTCGTTATGCCGCCCTGCTCCACGATTTTGGTAAAATCGGAGTACCCGAAGCAGTTTTGACCAAGCAGAAAAAGCTCTACCCCGCACAACTAGAAATCATCCGCCACCGCTTTGGCTTAGCTCAGCGGACGATGGAAATGGAATGCGTCCAGTCTAAATATAAATACTTGCTAGAGCATTCAGCTTACCGAAAACACCCGGACGAAGGGCCCTCCTGCGCTCAATGCCAGGAAATAGAACAGCTAGACACGGCGCTAGCAGACGCAAAAACCAGATTGGCAGAATACTGGGAAGTCCTGCTAGAGGCCAACGAACCTCACATTTTGGCAGCAGAACCCCTAGCTCAACTGCTAGAACTTTCTAAGCAAACTTACAGAGATATAGACGGGGCAATGAAACCGCTGCTGAGTCCAGACGAAATTGTGCAATTGATGGTGGCGAGGGGCAACCTGACAGCAGAAGAACGATCGGCAATCGAATCTCACGTCACTCACACTTACGAATTTCTCAGCCAAATTCCGTGGACAAAGGATCTAAAAAATGTGCCCCAAATAGCCTACGGACATCACGAAAAACTGGATGGCACAGGCTATCCGCGAGGTCTAAAACACTCCGAAATTCCCATTCAAGCGCAGTTGATGACGATCGCCGATATTTACGACGCCCTGACAGCAGGCGATCGCCCCTACAAACGAGCTCTACGCCCAGATGCAGCAGTAAAAATTTTGCGGCAAGAAGCAGCTCACAACAAAATCAACGCCGATTTGTTAGAATTGTTCGACCGCCGCCGAGTCTTTAGCGTCCTCGGACACAGCTTGGATCCAAAAGTCGAATCAGCCTAGACGATTCGGGCGTGCTGTGCTAAAAAAGTAGAGAGGCGATCGGGCTTTTGGGTGCCAGCAGTCAAATCAATCGACAACCTAAGTCTTGTCAGGTTTTGAGGCAGTCGATGGCAGGGTTAAAAACACGCCCTCAGCAGCAGCCGATCGCATCCATACACTCAGTCAGACCAAAAGAATCAAAAGAAAAATCGAATTTTAGGTCTTTTTTTGCAGTATGCTAGTGGAGCAACTACTGACGGCATAGAAAACTCAAAAATTTTCTTTGTAATCGGTGTGAGGATGAGAGTGAATATGTCGAAATTTTTGTGGAGTTACCTATTAATCAGCCCAGCAGTCTTAGGAGCTACCCTAGTAGTTTCTTCGAGCGCGATGGCAGCAAACGCTCAGCCCGGTGCTGATGCGCTCAAGCCTCAAGCTGCCAAAGCTGAAACGGCCCAAACCTCTGAAGCGAAAGTCAATGCTTTAGCAGCGGTTGACGAAACTACCGTAGCAGCCGATCGAATCGCAGAAAATTCTCCAGCCGCCGGCATCGCAACAGAGCCAGCGATTGCAGCAGCTTCAAGCACCGCTGCAAAAGAAAGCGCGATCGCCGCCAACACAGTCCCCGCAGTGGAAAATCCCCAAGCGGCAGCATCAAAACCTGCAACTGAATCTCTAGCAGCAGTTGAGCCAACAGCCAACACAGACCCCGCAGCGACAAATCTCGAAGCTGCATCAGAACCTGCAACTGAATCTTTAGCAGCAGTTGAGCCAACAGTCGCTCAACCAGTAGAAAATTCAGCGGCAGCGAAACTAGAAAATCCAGCCCCGGCAGCTACCGCTGTCCCAGAGCTCCTTGGTGCAGTTCAATTAGAAACTACTGCCCCGACAGTGGCAGCGCCAGCACCAGAAAGCTTGCCCAAACTGGCTGAATCTGTAGCCCAAACTGACGCACCACAAGCTCAAAACCCAGCCGCCACATTAGAACAGCTCAACCAGTACAGCAGCGAAGGTGCTGCCGGTGGCGAAACTCAGGGTCAAGTTACCTCAGTATCTCAACTTTCCGACGTGCGGCCCACAGACTGGGCATTCCAAGCACTGCAATCCCTAGTCGAACGCTACGGCTGTATTGCTGGGTATCCCGACGGCACCTTCCGTGGCAACCGGGCAATGACCCGCTACGAATTCGCCGCCGGTTTAAACGCTTGCTTAGACAAAGTTAACGAGCTAATTAAAGCAGGTACAACCAACTTAGCGACCAAAGACGACTTGGCAGCCCTCCAACGGCTCCAAGAAGAATTTGCAGCGGAACTGGCAACCTTGCGCGGCCGCGTCGATGCTCTGGAATCTCGGACATCCGAACTCGAAGCTAACCAATTCTCAACTACTACCAAACTGACTGGGGAAGCAATCTTTGCCCTCAGCGACGACTTTGGCGGCAATGCTGGCTTGTTTGGCAGAGACAACAGAAGATTCGGCAGCGACAACAATCAGGCCGTCTTCCAACAACGGGTACGTCTCAATTTAAATACGAGCTTCACCGGCAGAGACTTGCTGCTGACCAGGCTTGATGTGGGCAATGGTCAAAACTTTAACTTGGGGGCTACCGCTGAAGGTACTCAAACTTGGAACGTAGTCAACCGCACCGACAACGTTTTCAACCTGGGCAGCTTGCTTTACAAGTTCCCCGCTAGCAATCGGTTGAACGTTACCATTGAAGCCGCTAACGGTATTTGGAACGATTTCATTCCTACCGTCAACCCTTACTTTGAAGACTTTGACGGCGGTAATGGCTCCCTCAGCGCCTTCGGTCAAAGCAACCCAATTTATCGCCTAGGTGGCGGTGCTGGTCTTGGCTTCGATTACGCCTTCGGCGGCCGTGGCTTGCTGGGCGGCGTGTTCGGCCCGACTTCTCTGTCCTTCGGCTATTTGGCGTCAAATGCAGCCAGTCCCGCCAAGGGCGGAGGCTTGTTTAACGGCGACTACGCAGCGATGGGCCAGTTGACTTTTACCCCGGGACGCAACTTGCAAGTTGCTCTCACTTACAACCACGGTTACTTTAGCCGAGGTAACTTCGGGTTTGACAACGGTTTAGGGAACGGGGATGGCAAGCTTGGCGGTTTCACCGGCACCGGCGTAGCTAATTCCATCAACGGTTTGAGCGAAGGCTTTGACGGCTTCCGTTCTCAGAAAGTTGTCAGCAACTCCTACGGTGCTGAGGCTTCGTTCCGACTCAGCCCGAGATTTATCCTTGGCGGCTGGGCTGGTTTAACCAATGCTCGGATTATCGGCGTCGGCGATGCGAGAATTTGGAACTACGCTGCCACTTTGGCTTTGCCAGATTTAGGGAAAGAAGGCAACTTGCTGGGCTTTGTGGTAGGTCGCGAGCCTTACTTGGATAAACTTGAGGCTCCCGGCAATTTGCGGAACTTCAACAACGATACTTCGTGGCACTTTGAAGGCTTCTACAAGTTTAAGCTTTCGGATAACATTGCTGTGACTCCGGGCGTCATTTGGATTACCAACCCGAATCAAGACCGCAGTAATGACGACATCATTATTGGTACTCTGAGAACTACTTTCACGTTCTAAGAGCGGCTTAGAGCAGGCACGACGGGTTATACCGTCTCTGCTGGCAACTTTAGGTCAAATTTAGCCCTGCTTTCGGCAGGGCTTTTTTGTGTGGTAGACGAATTCAGTGCCGCTATCTTTTGTGAAAGTCGATTAAGTTCGGTGGAAAACCGGAGTATAATAAAAATTTAGGAGTTAAAATTTTTAACTCAACATTGAGGAAAATTTTTAATGCCTGACTTCGGAGTTGAGAATTCTGGTAGTTGAAGTAATATGGTAGAACTCTCCTGTAAAAGCGAATACGCAATCTTAGCTTTGCTAGAGCTTGCTGATTGCTACGATGAAGGCGAGCCTCTGCAAATTCGCCAGATAGCGGCTCAGCAAAATATTCCCGATCGATATTTAGAACAGTTGCTGGCTACCATGAGGCGCTGCGGGCTGATTCGCAGCCAGCGAGGAGCTAAGGGAGGTTATATCTTGGCGAGAGAACCCTGGAAAATTACACTCCTGGAAATTATCAACTGTCTCGAAGGCTCAGAGTTCGATCGCTCCGAAAAAGACTCGCCTGCTCAAACTGTAGAAAGTGCGGTGATTTGGGAAGTTTGGCAAGAAGCGCGATCGACTGCCAACTTGGTGTTGCAAAAATACACGCTACAGGATCTGCGCGAAAAACGCAATGGCAGACGACAGCTCGATATTATGTATTACATCTAGTTAGTATTGCCAACTAGGAATTAACATTTACTTTCAACAACCAACTGACAAAGATTATGCGTATTGCTGGCGACATTACAGAATTGGTGGGGCATACACCCCTGGTGCAACTCAACCGCATTCCCCAAGCCGAAGGCTGCTTGGCTCGGATTGTGGTCAAACTCGAAGGCATGAATCCGGCAGCATCGGTAAAAGACCGGATTGGTGTCAGTATGGTCAATCAAGCCGAGGCCGAAGGGCTGATTACTCCAGGCAAAACGATTTTAGTGGAACCGACTTCTGGCAATACCGGAATTGCTCTGGCAATGGTGGCGGCGGCTAAGGGCTACCAGTTGATTTTGACAATGCCGGATACGATGAGCACGGAACGCCGATCGATGTTGCGTGCTTACGGGGCCCAACTAGAACTAACTCCCGGCATTGAGGGCATGAGCGGCTGCATCCGCCGCGCTCAAGAGATTGTGGACAAAACTCCGAATGCGTATATGTTGCAGCAGTTTCGGAATCCTGCCAACCCGGAGGTTCACCGTTTGACAACGGCTGAGGAAATTTGGGCAGATACCGACGGCGAGGTGGATTTCGTGATTTCTGGAGTCGGCACTGGCGGTACGATTACGGGTATTGCAGAGGTGATTAAGTCGCGGAAACCTGAGTTTAAGGCGATCGCCGTTGAGCCGGCTAACAGTCAGGTACTTTCGGGCGGAAAGCCTGGGCCTCACAAAATTCAAGGTATCGGTGCGGGTTTTGTGCCGCCGGTGCTGAATGTGAATGCGATCGACGAAGTGATAATTGTTACCGATGACGAGGCGATCGCCTACGGGCGTCGCTTAGCCAGAGAAGAAGGACTTTTGTCCGGTATTTCCAGCGGTGCGGCACTGTGTGCGGCTTTGAAAATCGGCAAGCGTCCCGAAAATGCCGGGAAATTGATTGTGATGATTCAGCCTAGTTTCGGCGAACGCTACCTCAGCACTCCCTTGTTCCAAGATCCAGAACTCAATCTGGCGATGGCTGTCAACTAGGTTCGCTTTGGGGATCAGTCCCAAAAACTAAAAGCAGGGCGTACACTCTACGCTCTGCTGTTGTTTGTAGTGAAGACTTTAGTCCTTCTTAACTCAACTCCCTCAACAGAGGACTGAAGTCCTCACTACGAACTTTTAAAGAGTCAATATTTTTATAAAATGGATTTATAATAATTTGAAAACAGAGGTTTTTTACCTACAATTTTTGGCATTTATATCAGATAAATACCTAACGCATTAACAAATAATGATATTTTTGTCAAGCACTTTTTTGCGGATTATCCAGATTTCAAGGAAATAACAGCGTGTCTTCCGTTACCAATCACTACAAAACCCTAAAGATTAGCCCAACAGCAACACAAGCCGAGATTAAACAAGCATACCGCCGTTTAGTCAAAATATTTCATCCAGATAGCCAGAGTTCCACAGCCGGTCACGAAGAGATTATCCGCCTCAACGCAGCCTATGAAATATTAGGAGATGCCCAACACCGACAATCTTACGATCGCCAATTTTCCCAACCAAGCGAACAGCAATCACCCTACGCACCAAACGTCGCCCGCCAGCGCCAACAAGCAGCGCGGGATGCCGACGAACAAATGGAACAGTGGCTGATTAAAGTATACAAACCAGTCAATCGAATGCTCAACAGCATCTTGAAGCCGCTTAAAAAAGAAATAAACGAATTGTCAGCAGATCCGTTTGATGACGAACTGATTGAAAAGTTTCAAGCTTATATCGAAACCAGCCGCGACTTTCTTTCAAAAGCTCATAACTTTCTGAAAGCGATGCCCAATCCATCTAATGTAGCCGGAGTTGCAGCGCATCTCTACTACTCCATCAATCAAGTCGGCGATGGCATAGAAGAATTGCATTTATTTACCCTCAATTATGACGATCGCCATTTGCACACAGGTCAAGAACTGTTTAGAATTGCTGCTAGACTGCGGCGGGAAGCACAGGAGGAATTGAAAGTTAGAAGTTAGCTAGTTGAAGGAAAGGGGAGATGGGGAGATGGGGAGATGGGGAGATGGGGAGATGGGGAAAATTGCCAAATTCCAAATTCCAAATTCCAAATTCCAAATTCCAAATTCCCAAGGACTACTGACTAATGACTACTGACTAATGACTACTGACTATTCAATGCTAAATTCCAAAAAGAACTTGAATGCGCTTGCGAATTTTAATAAAAGGAGTTTGTCCGAGAGAGTCCCCATCTAATAATCCCAAATCTCTTAAAGCTTGCTGGCGTTCGGACAATTTTTGAGCAATCTGATCGGCTAAATTCGGCTGTTCGATTAAAAGTTTTTGCAAGTCGTGGCGTTCCACCACAAACAAAATTGCATCTTCGCTAGTTTTAACAGTCGCCGTTCTCGGAGTTCCCAATAGCAAAGAGATTTCCCCAAAAAATTCGCCCTCGTGAAGCGTCGCAATATACTTATCGGCTTTTTGAGAAAGAACTTCCACAGAACCCGAAAGAATAATATAAAAAGAATCGCCTGGGGCATTTTCTTTACAGACAATTTGTCCCGCTGGAAACAGTTGTCGATAGCCGTATTCAATTAACTGCCGTAGTTCTAAATCCGTACACTGATCGAAATAAGTTACTCGCCGCAACAAATCTCGCAGCGTCCAATTATTAGGCGATTTAAGCCCTGGCTTTTTCTGCTCGGAAACGGTGGAATTTGATTGTATTTCTGTTGAATGTTTGGCATTCTGCGGAAAAACTTTGCCGTTGGAATTGTCGTTTTTGTGATTTTGAAAAAGTTGAGTTATTTCTTGCGGGTTTCGCAACCACAAATCCCGCTGGGGAAATGGAATTTCAATATTTCGGCGACGAAATTCGTAATCAATTAAAAAGTTGACGGCACTTTTAATGGCATCACTTTCCTGTGGCTGGTCAATCCAAACTAAAAGTTGAAAATCTAAAGCGTTATCTCCAAACCCGCAAAACCAAACTTTGGGAGAAGGATGAGATAATATATTGGGTTCGAGCCTCGCAGCAACTAACAGTGCTTCCGTAACTAATACTGGGTCAGTTCCATAGGCAACGCCTACGGGGATGCGAAGGCGACATCTGGGGTCTCTATAACTCCAGTTGATAATGTTAGTTTCCACAAACTTAATGTTTGGGATGATCACAAACAGGCCATCAATTGTTTTAATAATTGTAGAACGGATGGAAATATTTTCGACTGTTCCTAATAAATGGTCGATCTCAATAAAGTCTCCGACTCTAATTTGGTGCTCGAATAGCAGGGTGAGACCGCTGATAAAGTTGCTGGCGAGATTTTGCAATCCGAAGCCGAAACCAATGCCGACTACGCCAGCTAAGACGGTGAGAGAAGTGAGGTTGATCCCTGCACTTTGCAGGACGAATATACAGCCAAGAGTTGCTAAAATATAGCTAATGATGGTGGAAATTGCTTCTCGACTGCCGCGATCCAATCCCATCCGAACTAGCAGGCTGCGCTTGATGCCTTCACTGAGGAGACGAGCTATAAAAAAGGCAAATATAGCTAAGATGATCAGTTGGACGATCGCACTAATGGACAGATGAGTGTCGCCTATATAAAATAGCGGGGTGCCCATCGCAGCGGACAAATGTTGAAAAAAGCGATCGGCTCGTACAGTAATCCAATTCATGAATATTTCGTCATTCGTAATTAGTTTTGCTCGCAACCGAACCGGAAACTGCTAACTATTGCAGAGCTTAGGCGAAAAACTATAACTGTGGAGTTCCCTGTGTTGCAAAAAGTACGCGCAGCGCAGCTATCCCTCGCGGGGCCAATCGAAAATGGGATAACCCATCCGTTAGCAACGGATGAGGAGAAACTGTTTTGTAGCAGTATTTTCTGCATTTTCTGCCGGATATCTGTGTTGTGGCGCACAATAGGCCATGCTACTCTCGCGGCGACTTGTTGGCAATATCTCGAAAATTGGTATAAATTCAAGTAAAGCACCCTCAAATTATCGAAAAATTCCCGTAAAAATTAGTCTATCCTTAAGAAGTAAGTCCTTTACATAACTTAACAAGCTTACCCTACTTGACTTTTATGCAGTGCATCATCAATCGTCGGGCACAGTTTTCGGCGAGTCATCGTTACTGGCTACCGGAGTTGAGCGCAGCCGAGAACTTTGAGCGCTTTGGCCCAACAGCCCGCGCACCGGGACACGGACACAATTACGTCCTTTACGTTTCCATGATAGGAGAACTCGACGAGTACGGCATGGTGCTCAACCTGTCTGATGTCAAGCACGTCATCAAGCGGGAAGTTACCAAGGATCTCGATTTTTCCTACCTTAACGAAGCGTGGCCGGAATTTGAGCAAACTCTGCCAACTACCGAAAACATAGCACGGCAAATTTGGCTGCGGCTAGCCCCTCATTTGCCTGTGAGCAAAATTCAATTGTTTGAACACCCCGAACTTTGGGCTGAATATTTAGGAAATGGCATGGAAGCTTATTTAACTCTGTCTACTCATTTTAGCGCCGCCCATCGGTTGGCTCGTCCCGATTTGAGCTTTGAAGAAAACTCGGAAATTTACGGTAAATGTGCTCGTCCTAACGGTCACGGTCACAACTATCATTTAGAGGTGACTGTTAAAGGGGAAATTGATGCGCGGACTGGGATGATTGCTGATTTGGGAGCTTTGCAAAAAGCTATTGATGATTATGTTGTTGAACCTTTCGATCACACTTTTTTAAATAAGGATATTGCTTATTTTGAGAAGGTTGTGCCGACGGCGGAGAATATTGCGGTGCGGATTGGGCAATTGTTGCGATCGCCCATTCGGGACTTGGGGGCAGAGTTGCACAAGATTAAGCTGATTGAAAGTCCGAATAATAGCTGTGAAATTTACGGCGCTGATTTGGATGTAGTGGCGGCACAACAGCAACAGTCAGCGGTTTTAGCTGCGGTTTAGAGCTACAAATCGGGTCAGTTGGGGCGGTTCACCCGGATTTTTGCTAATTGTACAGATTGGTGAAGCCGCCCCGATGATTCCGAGGATGATTTGAGGCGGATGAGGCGCGAGAATATATTTTTTGACAAAAGTTCCGCAGCCAGAATTATTAGCAATTTTCCTGACAAGTCAGACACAGCGCGTATTTTGGAGATAGTAAGCCAGCATTCCTCATCTCAGTTATTGTACAGTGCCCAGAGTATGAGGTCGATCGCCCGATCGCTGACAAACAACACTAATTTCTCCTAGGTGAGTTGAACTTTATGCGAGTCTCAAATGTAGCTCTTTTGACTCTGGCCGCCCTCGCATCCCAGAATGTAACTGCTCAAACTAATGCCGCTCCGGCTGCACCTCCCGCCTCTGGAGGGATACCGCAGGCCAGCAAATTTGTTGATGCCATAAATAATATCGCCTCCCGTCCGGCGGAGTCAATGAGCGCGCCCGAGACGATCGCCCACGAACAATTTTCCCCGCGAATTGCTGTAAAATCCCAGACAGGTTTGCTGGTAGCGGAGGCCCTGCCGGAGTTATCTCCTGCTGTAAAAAAAGCCAAGGCGAATGCTGCTGCTGTATCCGGCGATGAACTAACAAAATCTTTACAAGAAACCTGGCTGGCTAAATTAATTGAAACCGGAGTTGAAAGCAATCCCCAAGTTCGCGACACTTTCGATTTTCTCGCCCTGCGTACTGACAGTAATGCTGAATCTGGATATGGTTTTAATAATACCATAGCTCTGCTGAATATTTTGCTAATTCTTGGTACTGTCTTTCCACCGGTGACACTTGGCTTTTTTTGGATGTTCCGGCGGCTGGTAGTCAGACAGTTGGTTGCTGATGCCAATCAAAGATTGCAAGGAATTGGCGTGTTGGAATCAGAGCTAATCAATTCTAGTCAACTGACTCAAAAGTTGAGAGATGAATTAGAATCGCAACTGAGTGCAGCCAAACAATCAATTAATTTTTTAAGTAGAGAAACTGAAATTTCCAAATCTTCCGTTGAGCAAATTGAGACTCTCAAATCTCAATTTCTCCTGCACCTGCAAGTTTTGCTAACAGAAGTTTACGAGAAAAAATCTCAAATTGTTCAAGAAATATCCCAAGTTCCTGCTGTTCTTGCCCAAGAAGCTGTCAAACTCGCACCTCAACCGCAGTCAAACAATTCGCAAAATTCGGAAACAGCACCTGCTAATGAAGCAAATATGATTGCTGATGATTACATTAAGCAAGGTGAAGGGCTTTATTTTCAAGGCAATTATGATGAGGCAGTAGTCTGCTTTGAAAAAGCTATTTTAATGAATAATAATGTGGATGAGGCTTGGTATTGGCGCGGAAATGTGTTAATAAAATTGCAGCGCCATGAAGAAGCCCTCGCCTGTTACGATCAAGCAATATCGATGAAACCGGATTGTTGGGAAGCGTGGTATAATAAAGCGAATTTGCTAGGAAAATTACAGAAGTGCGAAGAGGCGATCGCCTGTTATGAGCGAGCAAGTGCGAGCGAGCCAAGAAAATACGGTTGTTGGCACAGCATAGCAGCTTTGTTGGGTAAATTGCAGCATTACGAAGAGGCGATCGCCAGTTACGATCGCGCCCTGGCTATCAAAACAACCGACAGCGAAATTTGGCACAACCGAGGCGCAATGCTGGGTAAAGTACAGCAGTACGCCGCCGCAGTCGATTCTTACGATCGCGCCCTTGATCTCAATCCCAAGAGATACGAGACTTGGTACAACCGAGGTAATATGCTGTGGAGAATGCTGCGCTACAGCGATGCTGTTGATTCTTACGATCGAGCTATCGAGCTCCGGGCCGACAAATACGAAGTTTGGTACAATAAGGGGGCAGTGCTGGGAAAAATGCAGCGCTATCAAGATGCGATCGCATCCTACGACAAAGCAATTGCCATTAAGCCGCAGGATTTTGAAGTCTGGCACAACCGAGGCTCAGCTTTCGACAAACTATCGCAACACGAAGCAGCAATTGCATCTTACTCCCAAGTAATCACCCTTAATTCGGAGTGTTACGAAGGTTGGTTTGGCAAAGGCGAATCTTTGGCAAAATTGCAGCGCCATGAAGAAGCGATCGCAGCTTACGAAAAAGCGATCGCAATTCAGCCCGACTCCTACGATGCTTGGCATCACATCGGCACAGCTTTGTCAGAATTAAAGCGCTACGAGGAAGCAATGGCAGCTTTCGATCGAGCCATTGCGATCAAGCCCGAAAATGCCGAAGCTTGGCGCGATCGAGGCGCAATTGCCTCAGAATTCAAGCAAGATACAGAAGGATTTGCTACTGGCGAAAAAGATACTTAAAGCCAGTTACAATTCGATGAATATTCGGACAGTTAGTTAGGCGTAAGGTGCACACGGAGCGGTGCACTTTTTTTTTACAAGGTGTACACGGAGGCGTATAGCAGATTTCTTGCTAGATCAAATTTTTACAGATATTTTGAAATATTGTCCTGAAACTGATTGAATGAATAGAAGCATATAGCTAAACTGTTAGCAGTATTTGCAATCGGCGAGCGCCATTATTTCTTAAAGTGAATAAGTATTAATTCGGCTCGAAATAATCTTAAAACTTCGGGAACATTGCTACAGCATTCTCATTCTCCACTATTAACAGGACATCGAAGCGGAAATACAGTTACAAAAATAGCAGGACAGCATAAAATTGCACAGAGAGATTACCTAATGGGGTAAAAAGTATACTAAATACTGACATAAATACCCGGTTTTTCTCCCAGCCATCTGTTAAGTAAAATACCGCATTCCTACCCTGAGACATCTCTACAGGTGCTTCTACCAAAAGCAAAATAAAAATTAACCTGTGGAGTTAAAAAAAATGGCAAACATAACAGGAACTCTCGGTCCAGACGTGATACCGGGTCTTTTACCAGACGGTCGCGTAATTAGCCTGGGAAACTTATTGAGCGACGATACCATCAGCGGCCTTGACGGCAATGATGCAATCAATGCACTAGACGGAAACGATCTACTTTTCGGCGGCCCCGACAACGATTTTGTTAACGGCAATGAAGGTAATGACAGCGTTTTTGGCGGCAAAGACGACGACCAAGTTTACGGTGGTAAAGGCAATGACTTAGTTAGAGGCGACATCGGCAATGACAGCGTTTTTGGTAACGACGGAAACGACAGTATGTTCGGTGGCAAAGACAATGACACGATGTTCGGCGGCAAAGGCAACGACTTGATCCTAGGCGACCTCGGCGACGATGTACTCTACGGCGACCTCGGTTCTGATACGATGAGTGGGGGTGGTGGAAATGACATTTTTGCGATCGGGCGAGTCGGCGACGGCAAACCCACAGCCACCACCGGCGGCCCCGGAGTCCCCGATGCCGACGTAATTACCGACTTCCGAGTCTCCGGGAACGATGTCATCCAACTGTTCGGCGGTCTGCAATTCAGCGATTTGCAGTTCATTGACGGCACCGGTTCCAACGGCATCAGCATCGGCAACACCCTGATTCGCGATACCGGCACCGGCGAGTATTTAGTCAACATCCAAGGTTTGAGCGCAGCCCAACTGAGCGCGAACCCAGCTTGGTTCCAATCGGCTGGATTCCCGACACCAACCCCGACACCGACACCGACCCCTGCACCGACACCCACACCGGGAACTACTCCTGCAAGTGTCTTCAGCTTTAGCACAAATAATTACTCTACTCCCGAAGGCAGTCCCGCTACAGTCACAGTGATTCGCACGGGCAATACTTCCGCCCCTGAAAGCATTAATTTCGGTACAGTTGATGGTTCAGCTTCTTCTCCTGCGGACTATAGCCCTACCACTGGTACGCTGAATTTTGCGGGTGGACAAACCAGCGCGACTTTCACTATCCCCACTGTGGCTGATGCCATTAGCGAAGGCGCAGAGACGGTGAATGTATTTCTGAACAACGGTAATGTAGGCAGTCTCAATCCAGCCACGGTGACGATTTTTGATGGTGGAACCGGCCCGACTCCGACTCCGACTCCGATTACAACTCCAACGCCTGCGAGTATTTTCCAGTTCAGCCAGCAGAGTTACAGCGTCAACGAAGGCGGCCAGGCGACGGTTACAGTTACTCGTACCGGTGGGACGGGTGCAGCAACAATTAACTACGCCAGTGTTGACGGTTCAGCTACTTCTAGCGGGACTGCACCTGATTACACAGTGGCGGCGGGTTCGCTGAACTTTGCAGCGGGGCAAAATAGCGCTAGTTTTACTGTCCCGGCGTTGACTGATGCGATTACTGAAGGGCCTGAAACTGTGAACTTGGTACTCAGTGGCGGCAGTGTGGGCAGCAATCCGGCAATCTTGACGATTAACGATGTTGCGCCGACTCCGACTCCCACTCCCACTCCGACTCCCACTCCGACTCCAAGTCCGACTCCGACTCCAAGTCCGACTCCGACTCCGACTCCGACGACAGCGACTACTGGGCCTAGTATGTTCTTCTTTAGTGCAGCTACTTACAGTGGCAACGAAGGTAGCACGGTGAATGTGACAATCAATCGCTCTGGGGACTTGACAAAGGCAGGAACAATTCTATTTAGCACTGCTGACGGTTCGGCCACAGCTTCTGGGCCTGATTATGTCCCTGTCAGCAATGTGTCAGTGAGCTTTGCTCCTGGTCAAGCTAGCGCGACGGTGGGTGTTCCGATCATCAATGATACGGTGCCGGAATTGACTGAGACTGTGAACTTATTCCTGAGTGGGGGTTCTGTAGCTAGTCCGTCAGCAGCAGTCTTATCGATTCTAGACAGCAGTGGTGTTGCTAGCAATGGATTCTTCTACGGTTCGGCTCCTGCCCCTGTGGCGGACTCTAGCACTGGAGCATTTACAATCAACCGCACAAGCGGTGTGGGCGCGGGATCGATCGACTTTTTGATTGCGGCACCTGGTGGTGGCCAACCTACCAATCTTACGGACTACTTTATCACCGGCACTGGTGTACTCCCCAACGCTACCGGCGGTACCGTGAACTTTGCTAACGGGCAAACTAGCGTCAGCCTGACAATTAACAACATAACTGGTTTGACTGCTGGTAATGTCAACTTAGGTTTCGGCCCTGGTTCGATAGGTACTCCAGCATCAACCTCGATTACTCTACTTTAGAGTTATTAGTAGGGCGAGCAATTCTTGCTCTACTAATGGGCTGCTTTCGGAAAGCTCAACACTTGTTTAAGATTTGTCCTCTAAACTTTTCCTCTTTTTGCCGCTCCGTTTGGGGCGGTTTTTTTTATGATAAATTTAGGGAAGCTGCAAATAAGGAGAATAGTTATGTCTGTTGCAATGAAAAGACGGCTATTTACAGTCCAAGAATATCACTTGATGGATAAGGCTGGTGTTTTTGGTGAAGATGACAGAGTGGAATTGATAGAAGGAGAAATTATCGAAATGGCAGCAATTGGGACTCGTCATGCAACTTGTGTACGGCGACTGATCGGACAGTTTCGCCAAATTCCAGAAGAAATTGCTATTTTAGATGTTCAGAACCCGATCCAGTTGACAGAAAGAACTGAACCTCAGCCGGATGTTGTATTGCTGCAACCTCGTGCTGATTACTACGCTATAGCGCATCCAATACCGTCAGAGGTGTTGCTTTTGGTAGAAGTCTCAGATAGCACTGTAGATTTCGATCGCGATGTGAAAGTACCGAATTATGCGCGATCGGGCATTCAGGAAGTTTGGTTGTGGGATCTTGAGGTTAATTGTTTAGAAGTTTACCGCGATGCGATCGCAAATGGCTACACTTCAATGCAAAAATTTGAGCGGGGAGAACAAGTTTCGCCGCTGGCGTTTCCTGAGTTTGTAGTGAGTATTGATTTAATCTTGGGTTAAAATAGTAAGCTTAAACTAACTGCTAAAAAAGGAGAATAGTTATGTCTGTTAAAATGCAAAGACGGCTATTTACAGTCCAAGAATATCACCTGATGAGTGAGGCTGGTGTTTTTAGCGATCGCGAACGAGTGGAACTTATAGAAGGAGAAATTATCCAAATGGCAGCAATTGGTAGACGCCACGCCGCCCGTGTCGATCGCCTTGCACGAATGTTCAGCCACATTCCAGAGTCCCTAGTTATTTTTAGAGTGCAAAATCCTATTTGCCTTAATGATAACTCAGAACCGCAACCTGATATTGCTTTAGTGAAACCCCGCGCCGACTTTTATGAAGAATCGCTGCCAAATAGCGAGGATATTTTACTGTTGGTAGAGGTAGCAGATAGTACGGTTAATTATGACCGCGATGTGAAAGTACCGAATTATGCGCGATCGGGCATTCAGGAAGTTTGGTTGTGGGATCTTGAGGTTAATTGTTTAGAAGTTTACCGCGATGCGACGGCTGATGGCTACACTTCAATGCAAAAATTCGAGCGGGGAGAACAAGTTTCGCCGCTGGCTTTTCCTGAGTTTGTAGTGAGTATTGATTTAATCTTGGGTTAAAATAGCCCGCTTAAACTAACTGTTGAAAAAAGGAGAGAAGAATAGTTATGTGTGTTTAAAAACATTGCCTTAAATATCTAAAAAAGAAGCGTCAATTATAAATTAACGCTACTTTTATGAAACACTTGCTATTCTAAATCTCCGAAATAATTGGATACAATTTCTAACCTCCTCCTGTAATTTTCTTCGCTAGTAAGATTGCGTATTTTTTGAGCTACTCCACTAAAACTATCATCTTCTATCAGTGATTTATAGCGTTCTTCCAGTTGTTCAAAATTATTAATCTTGCCTTGTTCTAACCTGCGAGCAGTAACCACCATTACGGCTTCAAAGTAAGTAGGAATCAATAATTTTAGAGGCTTAAAAGCTTTGTTACCAAGACATTTATGGAGCAATTCAATCGTTGGGATAAATGCGTTTATTATTTGTTTTTTGGATTGGCGGGCAAAGTGTCTATTTTGCCTCATATACTGATTGAGAAATTCTTTTAGAGAAGGCTTATAATCGTTGCCATCGAAGTAAAAGGCCAGGAATCGCAAAATAAGTTCTTGATCTTTCCTGTTTTTATCTGGGATACCAAATATGTCACGCCACGCTGGGTTTTGATTTAGTTCCTCTAGCAAATTATTGAGTTCCCCGTGATAGATGCAAGCACGAATTTCCTGCGATTTAAGGATAGTACCTCCGGTATTTAGCCTTTCAAAGATATAGTAAATACTACTGTCGTCGTCTGCATAAAGTGGCTCGACAATTGTAGCGGATACAACCGAGTCATCTAATTGGCGTCGGTATGCGTCTTTCAGTGATTGATATGTCTCTCTTTCAAATTCTGTATGAACCCCTTTCAGAGCAAACGAGTGCCGACTGTTTGGAAACTTCCCTTGGTAGAAATATAAAAGACTGCGTAATCTTTGCTGACCATCAATAACAAGCAGTTTTTTTGTTTCTCGATCTTTTGCTAGAAATATACCGGGAACTGGAAGCCCAAGCAAGAGAGATTCTATAAAACGCGCAGCTTGTTTGGGTTTCCAAACATAAGCACGCTGGAATTCAGGAATATATACGTCTTTGCTTTCCAGGCGTCTAACTAGACCCGCTACATCAAAATCAATTCGAGAAACTGCTATGGAAAATTTGGAGGGAATAATGTCCTCCTCATCTTCCCCGCTGTCATCTTCCCCGCTATCGTGAATATCGTTTTCCTGTTCCTCATTCGCTAGATGCTTTGGGGCAGATGTCTCGCTGTTTGACTCAAATGTACTCATCTTGTAGCCTCCTTTCTGCCTGAGTTATTAGATATTATATAATGCTCGCTCCCCTGATCTATCTCTCAATATTAAGATTTCCTTACTTGCTGCCGTCGCGCGCCGAAATCGGTGATACAATCAATAGCTAAGCTAGGGGTGCCCGTAAGTCCGGGCTGAGAAAACACCCTTAGAACCTGAGTCTGGGTAATACCAGCGGAGGGAAGCTGTTTATCAAGGAATTAAGATATGCGTACCGAATGGATCGCTAAGCGTCAGGGACACAGTAATGTATCTCAAATGCACTACGCCCGTCAAGGTGTCATCACTGAGGAAATGGACTATGTTGCTAAGCGAGAAAATCTCCCAGCAGAACTGATCCGCGCCGAAGTAGCACGGGGACGGATGATTATTCCGGCTAACATCAATCACACGAATTTGGAGCCAATGGCGATCGGCATTGCCTCTAAGTGCAAAGTCAATGCTAATATCGGCGCATCTCCCAACTCTTCCAACATGGAAGAAGAAGTTGACAAGCTTAAATTAGCAGTGAAATACGGTGCTGATACCGTGATGGATTTGTCCACCGGCGGCGGCAATTTGGATGAAATTCGCACTACAATCATCAAAGCTTCGCCGGTTCCCATCGGCACTGTACCCATTTACCAAGCACTGGAAAGCGTGCACGGTAATATGGAAAGTCTGACGGCGAATGACTTTCTTCACATCATTGACAAACACGCTCAACAAGGTGTTGATTACCAAACGATTCACGCCGGAATTCTGATCGAGCATTTGCCCTTGGTGAGAGATAGGCTGACTGGAATTGTATCTCGCGGCGGTGGCATTTTGGCACGGTGGATGCTGCATCACCACAAACAAAATCCTCTCTACACTCACTTTAACGACATCATTGAAATCTTCAAAAAATACGATGTTTCGTTTAGTTTGGGAGATTCTTTGCGCCCCGGTTGCACTCACGATGCGTCGGATGCTGCTCAATTAGCCGAGCTCAAAACTTTGGGACAATTAACTCGCAAAGCTTGGGAACATGATATCCAGGTAATGGTGGAAGGTCCAGGCCACGTGCCGATGGATCAAATTGAGTTTAATGTCAAGAAACAAATGGAGGAATGTTCGGAAGCTCCTTTCTATGTTTTGGGGCCGTTGGTGACAGATATTGCGCCCGGTTACGACCACATTACCTCGGCTATTGGGGCGGCGATGGCTGGTTGGTACGGTACTGCTATGCTGTGCTATGTCACGCCGAAGGAACATTTGGGATTGCCGAATGCTGAGGATGTCAGAAACGGGCTGATTGCTTACAAAATCGCGGCTCACGCTGCGGATATTGCGCGGGGCCGTCCGGGTGCGCGCGATCGCGATGACGAACTCTCCAAAGCGCGTTACAATTTCGATTGGAACCGTCAATTTGAACTCTCGCTCGATCCAGAAAGAGCGCGGGAATATCACGATGAAACTTTGCCGGCGGATATCTACAAAACTGCGGAGTTCTGTTCGATGTGCGGGCCTAAGTTCTGTCCGATGCAGACGAAAGTTGATGCTGATGCTTTGACTGAGTTGGAGAAGTTTTTGGCTAAGGAACCTGTAGCGCTAAGCTAACCCGATTGATTGATTGATTGGTAGGGCGGGCATTTCCCGCCTTACTTACCCGGAGTAATTTGGAATGATTTAACCGCAGAGGCCGCAGAGAGCGCAGAGAAAGAGAAGAGAAGAGAGATAGCATAAATTCCCTAAAATGCCGATCAAACTGCATTTTGCAAAGAAACTTGTTTTGCAGAATACAAGACATTCTGCATAACTTCTTTTGCCACAGCCTTTACCACATTAATACTGACGCTATTACCCATTTGATGATAAGCTTTATCATCCTTGGGATGCAGAATAAAACTATCGGAAAAACCTTGTAACCGCGCCGCCTCGCGGGGAGTAATTCGGCGGACTCGGTGATTATGGTAAACTCCTAATTTACTGTAGTTTAGACTAAATAAAGATGAGAACGGTGGCAAAAGAAGAACTAGAGCCACCGCGCCGGGAGAGAATGAGGGTGAAATAGAAACCCATCAACTCCCTAAATGAACACTGAACGATTAAAGGAATTTCGTCAAGCAGCATACGAGTTATTAGTAAAAGCTCTCATATGCAACATTCGAGCTGATGGATGCAGTGATGACCACCAGAAATGCGTCATGTTTAGCAGAATTTTCACTCAGCCCGCTATTCAATCGTCAATGGCCAAGCGTCTACGAGGCATTGCAAGACTGTAGGCCAGACCGAAAAAAACTGATGATGCTGTACCCTTGAGGAATTAGAACAGCAAGTACCCGCAACAGAACATATATTAGTGGCAATTGACCACACTGCATGGGCGAGACCCGATGCCAAAACCTTAAAAGAGAGAACCCATGAATATCACTCCAGGCGTAATTATTGGACAGGGGTACAGTACAATTGCGTGGATACCTGAAGCGCAAGGAAGTTGGGCATTACCCCTACTCCATGAAAGAATTAGTAGTGGGTCTTCACCAATACTTCAAGCAGCTTCCCAACTCAAACTTGTCTGTGAACAGAGCATCAATCCAGTCTTAGCAGTTTTAGATCGAGAATATGGCAATGCCAGTTGGGTACTGGCAATAGCAGATATTCAAGCCGATTGTTTAATGAGAGTCCGAAGCAATGCCTGTTTGTGGTCAGCACCACCACCCTATAGTGGTCGCGGTAGACCACGTAAGCACGGGCAGAAAATGAGACTCAATGACCCAAGCACATGGCTCCAAGCGGATGCTGTGATTGAAATTGACAAACATCCAGAGTTGGGACAAGTTCGAGTCAGGCAATGGCTTGACTTACATTTTTATCGTGCCGCTGGACAAAGAGTCAATTTAATTCTAGTCGAAAGAATGAAGCCGATGTCAAACGGTCAGCCGTTTCCACCCTTGTGGTTGGCTTGGGTGGGAGAACTAACTCTACCCTTAGAAACTGTTTGGTTTAAGTATTTACGACGTTTTGGAGTTGATCATTGGTATAGATTTGCTAAGCAAAGATTACATTGGACATTGCCTAACTTGAGAACTCCCGAACAATCTGAGCGCTGGAGCGATTTAATGCCATTGATGAGTTGGCAACTCTGGCTAGCTAGGGATTTAGTCGTCGAGAATATCTTACCTTGGCAATCTGCTAATATCAATTTAACTCCTGGACGTGTTGCCCAGTCAATGTTGTCGGTTTTAGTTGACATTGGCACTCCCGCGAAAATGCCTAAACAGAGGGGAAAATCCCCCGGCTGGGAAACAGGAAGAGTACGGACGGTAGCACCGCGATATCCCACCGTTAAAAAACGGGTTTCTCGACGCAAAAAGTCTTCAAGATTAGTTATTTAATCTTCTCCCTCTTGAGTTTTTGAGTAACAGCTTGCCTGCTCTTCAAAGCCAGCTACTTTTAGCTGCGACTATTTTTTAGTCTAAACTACAGTAATTTATTGGCATCGCTGGCCACAAGTGTGACAGAAATCTTCTGCGGATCGAGAAATTTGTACACTTCAAAGGAAAAGTTACCCGATACAGGTTTATATAAATTATTATTACATTGTAGGTACTTCTTGGCCACCAGCAAATCCAGAATTTTATCGAGATTGGGATGAGTGAAAAAAGTAGCGATTTGCTCTTTAGTTAATAGTTTACCATCTTGGTGATGTCCAAATTCTTTATTTCGCCTTTTCAATATAAAACGATTCATCAAATCAATTTCGTCTAAACTGCACTCGCCTCGCAAACCGAGTTCCCAAGAATGAATGGAATTGCCACCGCGATAGTCAATTAGCCGCATTCCGTGCAAGCGATTTAAATCATTCTTGACGATTTGTTTCAATGCGTTGACAAATTCTGGCGAGCAATCATATTTTGGGTCTGGATTGTCTTCCAAAATATCTGCAACTGCGACGGGTTTACTTAAGGGGGAAAATAAGGATAGCTGTTGATGGTTACAGGAATGGGAATCTTTTGGCCCTAAGTCGGAAACTAAGTCAAATTGGGGCGAAGCATTTAAAATTCCTATTAGGTAAACTCGGACGCGGTTCTGAGGTAAGCTAAAGTTAGAGCTATTGAGTAAAAAGTAATCGAAGCTATAACCTCTACTGGTAATTTCGTGTTTAATAGTTTCGAGAGTTCTGCCGCCGTCGTGGCTGACAAGCCCCCGCACGTTCTCGAAAATAAATGCTTGAGGTTGAGCGGTATCAATCAGCCTCATTATTTCAAAGAAAAGAGTGCCTCTGGTATCGCCAAAACCTGCTTTTTTGCCGGCACCGGAGAAAGACTGACAGGGGAATCCTGCTAGTAAAATATCATGTTCTGGTAGTTGGTCAATTAGTCGGATGTCGCCTAATGGTGTTTCTTTAAAGTTTTGAAGGTAAACTTTTTGAGCGTCGGGATTGATTTCGCTACTTAATACGCATTTTGTTTCCAGATTTAAGGAATGAGCGGCTGACTCTAAACCTAATCTCATGCCTCCTATTCCTGAGAATAGATCGATAAAATGGATGGTTTTCATAGCATTAAACTGGCTGGTTAAGATTGATATCTTACAGCGTTTGTAACACGAGGCAGAGCCTCTGGATCTGCGTTACCAGGTAGAACCTGGTAACGAGGGTAAAGCTTTCAATTCTTTCAATTATCTGCGTTGCATCTGCGTGCATCTGCCTTGCATCTGCGGTTGCTGTATTAATCAAATATTTATGCAATTCAAGTCTATTTAACTTTTCGGGCGGGCTAGAAGCCCACCCCACAAGAGAGAGTTTCAAGAAAGAGGATTGTACAAATTAGATGCGCGCCCGGTTATTTCTTGCTATTAAGCCATTCCTTGAGATCTGCGATCGTAAAAACGGCCTGAAAATCCAATCCCTGCTCGCGATACAACTCGCCTCCACCTTGCTCTCTGTCTATGAGCGATAACACCCGATCGACAATATAACCGGCTCCTCGCAACCTTTCCACCGCCTGCATCGCCGACTTACCCGTTGTTACGACATCCTCCAACACCGCAACATTTGTCCCAGGAGGCAACAGAGGCCCCTCAATATACGCCATTGTCCCGTGTCCCTTCGTCTCCTTGCGGACAATTAGCGCCGGAATCGATCGACCTTCCAGAGCCGAAACCACGCTTACCGCACTTACAATCGGGTCAGCACCCAACGTCAAACCTCCCACAGCTTGCACCTCCGACGGCAGCATTGAGAGCAGTACACGCCCCGTCGCCAAAGCACCTTGGGCGTGCAAAGTCACCGGTTTGCAGTTAATGTAATAAGAACTTTTCTGCCCCGAAGACAGTACAAAATCGCCCTCGCGATAGGCAAACTCGCACAATAAATCCAAAAGTCGATCGCGCAACACCTTTAAATCCGCAGCATCCATAACTCACACCGTGTAAAAAACACAAATAATCCGCCGATAATCAGTCTATATTGGAACCGTAATTAATCTAGAAACTGAAATATATGAGTCAAAAGTTAAAAAGCCTGAGCGGTGCGTTGATTCTCGCTGTCGCCTCTGCCTCACTGGCATCCATCAAACCAGCTCAAGCAGAAACAGCCCGATTTAGCCCCGTTAGCGACGACTTCAACCGACAATTCTTTGAAGCTTCAGGAGACTTTTATCACAACGTCAGCTTGCAAGGTTACATGGGCGACTATTTAGGCATCGGTTCCCCCAGCGGCGTAGTTGCCTTTCCCGAAAAAGAAATCGAGCGCGATGCCAGCCGCGTCAACGGGATTTACCGACGAGTATTGCAGCGGCAAGTTTCCAACGATCCAATTCTCCGTGTCCCGGATGCCGTTAATCCTTTTGATTCCTCAGTCATGGCGCTGCCTCCATCTTGTCAGCTAGCACCTCAACCGAGCGGTTGTTTCGCCACTCCCGCCGGAGTCCAAGAGCCGTTTGTACCGAGGCAGCAGCAAGAGTCGCAGGCAGCACCGGGCCCGGTTAGAGGACTTTATCAAGTATCGCCGGTCGGTGGAAATTAGTCGATCGCCAGTTGCGAAATTTCAGCCGGGGCGGGTTTACGAAATCTCGGATTTGGATTAGAGAGCAAGCGTGAACCCGCTCCTATAATTTATGTTTTGGCAATCCTGAGACTTATTGCATAAATCTTTGATTGATACAACCGCAGATGCAATGCAGATCAACGCAGATATTTTTCACAATAGAGAACCAATGAATGCCACTCAATTCTCTTATTTTATGAGGAAACAATGCTGCCATCTGGCATGATTGTTTCTTTCAAATGAGCATCGGCCAGATTAGCTCCCGCCAAGTTTGCTCCTCTTAAATTTGCCCCGGTCAAATTCGCCCCTCTCAAATCAGCTTTGCCAAGGTTTGCCCACCGGAAATCGGCAGCACTAAAGTCCGCAAAACTGAGATTTGCCCGAAAAAGATATGCTCCAGTGAAATGAGCTTCACCGAGGTTAGCTTTAGATAAATTTGCTGCGTAAAAATGCGCTTCAATCAATTCGGCTTGATTGAGATTGGCTTGACTGAGATTAGCCTGATTGAGGTTCACGCCGATCGCATTAACTCGAAACATTGCCGCACCGATTAAATTCGCATCTCCTAAATCGGCTTGTTGGAGATTGGCAGCACTGATGTCCGCCCCAATTAAATTAGCACCGCTCAAATCAGCTCCCCGGAGGTCGGCCACTCGCAGATTTGCTCCCGTTAAATTGGCTTTAACTAATTTAGTATCGAGGAGTTGCGCTCCGGCAAGATTTGCTAAACTCAGGTTAGAATCGGATAGATTAGCTGCAATTAATTTTGCCTTAAATAAGTCTATTTTAAAAAGGTTAGACCGCCACAAATTCGCGCCTCTGAGATTTGCTTCGGCGAGGTTAGCTTCGCTGAGATCCGGCTCGATATTTGGGTTGATATTTCTCCATTCAATCCAACTAACTGCACCTTTTTTTAACAGCGCTAAATGCTGTGTATTTGCCATAATTGCATCTCCTTTCACCTCTATTCTTTGCGACCAAAAATTGCAGGATTTTCCCGACCAGACACGCTTTCCACTGCCGCAATTGCTGCCCTGGAACCTGCTAAAATATCTTGTTCTGAGCCGCCGAGGTAAAGTCGCCCAAAACTGCCGACAGCTTGAACTTCTAAGATGTTAATCGAGGCGCCTTTTTCTGCTTCATTGGCTGCCAGGGCTGCATAGGCTGCGGGTTCTACTTCTAAGACATAAAGAGTTTGTCCCGCCAGCAGCAACTGTCCGCGCCTAGTGCGGTTGATTAATTGCGTTTGGTGCGGGTCAATGTTGCGAATAATTTGACTGGAAATCACCCGCGGTTTGATACACTCTTCTCTGCGGACTCCGATGAATTCGAGAATTGCTTTGCCGGCGGCCCGGGTTTCTCCCTGCTGGCCTGAGTGTACTTCCAGCAAGCCGTACAGGCGTTCGACTATCTGGATTCCGGGGCGCACGGAGGCAGATTTGAGGGCGACATCGGTAATTCGGTTAATTTCGATACCCGGTGAGATTTCTATCCACAGCGACGCATCGCCCGGTAGTGGCAAGAATCCGGCGGCGATTGTGCCGATGTATGCTGCGTGCTGTGGCTGCAAGTTGTCGAGAAATACGTAGCTGCGTAGCTCTATACCCAATTTGTTTTGATCTCCGTCGATCGAGCTTTAAGTGTTTTCTGTACAAGATCTGAGTTTACCTTTTTTTGTGAACAACACATTCTTTGTGGTCGAGAGTCCCAGAGTGCCTCAGCAGCGAAGGAAGTACGAGGCCCACGATTCCTAGTACCGGAGGGGTGCATCTCACTTTGGCGAGTATGCCAAAAAAGGGTTAAAATGAAAAAGCTAGTAAAATTGCCAAATAAAGATGA